>NZ_JBFTSF010000030.1:0-38210 GCF_056399905.1 Cupriavidus sp. 01L46 | reverse complement strand
CACAGGATGCGTTTCAGGGCCACTTCGCGGTTAGCGGTGGCCTTTTTCTTTTGGATCATCGCTTATGCTCCCGCGCGGTAATTAACGGGATCAGAAAGAAAGYGATCAATATCACAAACACGCCAGCCAACAGCCTTTGGCCCGAGTTTTATTGCAGGTGGGAATGTGCCGTCTTTGATTCGTTGGTAAATCGTTGAGCGGGACAAGCCGACTTCTCGTTCAACTTGTTTGCGACGAAGGATTGCGAAATCGGTACGGGATGTATCAGCCATGTTTGACCTCTGGTAAGTCGTACCGGACGACTCCGGCACACATGGCGTGACTTTATGGCAATATATTCTACAAAACAACCATTAATAATGGTTTTATGCCACAAAAACGTTAATAACGAACAATAAAATTTCACAAAACCATCAACAGCGGAAGATTCCCTCTCCCAACCGCGATTTTAACGCCGGAATACCTCAAGGAATAAGTCAGCACTAGAATTTTTATTTTTTCGTCAAAACCTTCCATTAACCAGCACCAGCATCGGCAATACCCGTCACGCCGCACCAAATTTACCGATAACAACATTGCCCGCCGCAGAGATAGTGGCTTGCCGGTCGATCTCATCAGCCAGATATTGCAACGCGCGTCGCCGTTCAGCCTCTAGTTCATGATGGTGATAGCTCGCCGCTGTCTGGCTTCGCTCAGTGTGTGCCAGCAATAGCTCCACCACGTCCCGGCTGTAACCGTGCTCGCGTAACAGCGTTGCTGCCGTGCCCCGTGTGCCGTGTGGCGAAAATTCCGGCACGCCAAAGTCCAAGCGCTTGAATAGGTGGTTTAGCGTTGCATCTGCCATGGGCACGTTGGAGCGGAAGGCGGACGGAAACACGTATTCCAAATGTCCGGTCAATGCTCGCTGCACTTCCAACAATTCGAGCGCTTGCGTGGACAGGTACACACGATGCGGGCGGCGCGACTTCATTCGCTCGGCTGGAATGTCCCATTGCGCCTTGTCCGTGTCGATCTCGGCCCACTTCGCGCGCAGGACCTCAGCCTTGCGGCACATGCTGTACATCAGCAGTTTCGCCGCAGCCGTGGTAGATGGATGCGCACCTTGCCGCCCCAATGCCCGCCAGAAGGCACCTAGTTCCGACTCGCTCAGGTGCCGGTGATGTTCAGCTTTCGGAACCTCAATCACGCCACRCAGCGGCAACGCCGGGTTCGTCTCAACTAGTAGCTTCTGAATCGCGTAGTTGTAAACCTGTTGAACCAGCACGCGCACATTTTCGGCAGTGTTTGGCGTGCCGCGCCGTTTCTCAATAATTGTCAGCACATGGGCGGGCTTAACATCTTCCAGCGCTTTACCGCCAATTTCAGGCCAGACGAACCGATCCAGCAGGGAGCGCATCTGTGCACGGTAGCCGTCCGACTTGTTGCCTAGCCGTTCGTCCAGCCACTTGAGAGAGAACGACTTGAACTGGCCTTCATCCGCGCCCTTTGACGTACGGGCCTTGCGTTCGGCGTCATCCGCCTGCTTATGCGTGGCCGGGTCGTTACCCTGCTCCACCATCGCCCGGTACTCAGCGTGCCGGTCGCGCGCATCCGCTACCCCGATCTCCGGATAGCTGCCGATCACCACCGAACGGCGCTTGCCATCAATCTGATATTGGTATCCCCACGTTTTCGAGCCGCCCGGGTGCACCAGCACAAACAGACCGCCGCCGTCCGTCAACTTGTACCGCTGCTCCTTCGGCTTTGCATTGTTCAGACGCGTAGGCGTCAGCGTGTAGTTGAAATGGCGCATACCACCAGCCMTCAAAGATGAGTGTTTTGAGTGCTATGGCATCCTCTAAACACTCCGTTTAGCACTCACTGTAAGCCGGATAGCACTCACTCTCTTCGGAACGCTAGAGACAAAAAACCCCGGCTACACATAGTGTACACCGGGGTTCGCCGGATTTCTCCGGAACACGCTGGACGTTCTTACATGTTTTCGATCATCACCTGCCCAAAGCCCGAGCACGACACCTGCGTCGCGCCTTCGAGCAGGCGGGCGAAGTCATAGGTGACCTTCTTCGACAGGATGGACTTCTCCATCGAGGAGATGATCAGGTCGGCGGCTTCGGTCCAGCCCATGTGGCGCAGCATCATTTCCGCGGAGAGGATTTCGGAACCCGGGTTCACGTAGTCCTTGCCGGCGTACTTTGGTGCGGTGCCGTGGGTGGCTTCGAACATGGCCACGGAATCCGACAGGTTGGCGCCCGGGGCAATGCCAATGCCGCCAACCTGGGCCGCCAGTGCGTCGGAGATGTAGTCGCCGTTCAGGTTCAGCGTGGCGATCACCGAATATTCGGCCGGGCGCAKCAGGATCTGCTGCAGGAAGGCGTCGGCGATGGCATCCTTGATGACGATTTCGCGKCCGGTCTTCGGGTTCTTGAACTTGCACCACGGGCCGCCGTCGATCAGCTCGGCGCCGAATTCCTGTTGTGCCAGCTCGTAGGCCCAGTCACGGAAGCCACCTTCGGTGAACTTCATGATGTTGCCCTTGTGCACGATGGTCACCGACGGCTTGTCGTTGTCGATCGCGTACTGGATGGCCTTGCGCACCAGGCGCTTGGTGCCTTGCTTGGAGACCGGCTTGACGCCAATGCCCGAGGTATCCGGGAAACGGATCTTCTTCACGCCCATTTCGTTCTGCAGGAAGGCGATCAGTTTCTTGGCCTGGTCGCTTTCCGCTTCCCATTCGATGCCGGCGTAGATGTCTTCCGAATTCTCGCGGAAGATCACCATGTCGATCTTTTGCGGCTCGCGCACCGGCGAGGGCACGCCCTTGAAGTACGCCACCGGGCGCAGGCAGACGTACAGGTCCAGCTGCTGGCGCAAGGCCACGTTGAGCGAGCGGATGCCGCCGCCAACCGGCGTGGTCAGCGGGCCCTTGATGGACACCACGTAGTCCTTGAGGACTTCCAGGGTTTCTTCAGGCAGCCACACGTCAGGGCCATACACCTTGGTCGACTTCTCGCCGGCGTAGATCTCCATCCAGGAAATCTTGCGCTTGCCACCGTAGGCCTTGGCCACGGCCGCATCGACCACCTTGATCATCACCGGGGTGATATCCAGGCCCGTACCGTCGCCTTCGATGAATGGAATGATCGGATTGTCCGGAACATTCAGCGAAAAATCCTGGTTGACCGTGATCTTTTCGCCGGCCGGAACCTTGATGTGTTGATACATGACGTCTCCAGTACGGAACGGGGGGGTTGCAACGAGCCGCCGGATTCGTGACCAGACGGCGAGATTTGGGTGGCGCGTGGGCATTTTAACGGCGATTGGCGCGGGCGATGCCGCTGCGCACCACACGCGGACTACCCGGCTATGCGTCACACGCACACAAGTCTTATATAAGACATAAGACCGTTTTGTATTATGCAACAAAATTTCATGATCCGCCATCCTGGCCGGACCCGCGCCGCCCGGCGTGGGCTACGGCATACTGACGCCCCATACTGACGCTATTCATGCGCCTATCCGCGCGCCAGGCCCCAATACTCTCGATGACGCTGATCGCACTGAACAAACCCTTCGGCACCATGAGCCAGTTCTCCGCGCACCCGTCGCGCCCGACTCTCGCCGACTGCGTGCAGCGGCCCGGCGTGTATCCGGCGGGAAGGCTCGACGCCGACAGCGAAGGCCTGCTGCTGCTGACCGATGACGGCATCTTGCAGGCGCGCATTGCCGATCCGCATCACAAGCTGCCCAAGACATATCTGGCCCAGGTCGAAAACGTGCCCGGCGAAGCCGCCCTGGCGCACCTGTGCAATGGCGTCGACCTGGGAGACTTCCGCACGCTGCCGGCGCGAGCGCGCTGCATCGACGAGCCAGGCTTTCTGTGGCCACGCAATCCGCCGGTGCGATTTCGCGCCGCCATCCCGACCCAATGGCTCGAACTCGAGATCCGCGAGGGCAAGAACCGCCAGGTGCGCCGAATGACCGCGGCAGTAGGATTTCCGACTTTGCGCCTGGTGCGCGTGCAGATTGGCATGCTCGACCTGCGTACGCTCGGACTCGCGCCAGGGCAATGGTGCGAGATCGACCCGAGCGCGCTCGGCCTGGAAGCCGTAGTCGCGCCACGTCCCCGCGCGATCGTGCGCGGGGACGGCTCGGGGGCGGCGACCAGCCCTGCGGAGCGCCGCCACGCACGCCCTCGCGCAAAAAGTTACAAATATTAACAAGTCGTGGGTCAACGGCTCCCCGCCTCGTTTCGTTTTTGACACTGACGCGTCGCATACGAGTCAACTCTTCCGAATCGATTTACCTTCGAGGTTGTTAAGCATGAACAAACTGATCGCTGCTCTGGTTGCCGGCCTGTTYGCCACCGGCGTTTTCGCCCAAGCCGCCGCACCCGCACCGGCAGCGCCGGCTGCTGCAGCGCCTGCCGCCGAAGCACCGGCTGCAAAGCCCGCGACGAAGAGCGCCAAGAAGTCCAAGAAGCACGCTCACCACAAGACCAAGGCTGCTCCGGTTGCCAAGGCTGACGCTGCTCCGGCTGCCAAGGCTGAAGCTGCTGCAACGAAGTAAGAGTTTGCAGGCAGGCCGGGCTTCGTGCCCGGCAAGCAAGGCAGGTCGCCCGCAAGGCGCCTGCCTTTTTTCTTGCTCGCGACGGTAGGGCCTGCTGCAACGAAGTGGAATATTTGTCCGTGCCGCTCGCGCGGTAGCTGCGCTATGCTGGCGGCTGTCCCGAACCGTCATTCGCCGCTCCAACTCATGCGCCCTTTGCTCAAGAACCTGCTCGTCAGCGGCTGCGCGCTCGCCGCCATGGCCGCCGCCTGTGCCCAGTCCCCGGCCAGCTTGCCGGTCAGGCAACTCACCGCTGGGATGTACGCGATCAAGGCGGAAATCGCCGCCACGCCGGAAGCCCGCGAGCTTGGCCTGATGTACCGCAAGACCATGCCCGCCAACGAGGGCATGCTGTTTGTGTTCGAAGAGAAAGCCGGACACTGCTTCTGGATGAAGAATACCGACCTGCCCCTGTCGATCGCCTTCCTGGCCGATGACGGGTCCATCGTCAATATCGAAGACATGGCGCCCCAGACTGAGAACAACCATTGCCCGCGCGCGGCCGTGCGCTACGCGCTGGAGATGAACAAGGGATGGTTTGCGCAGAAGGGCCTGAAGGCCGGCACGAAGATCGGCGGCCTGCCGCAGGCGCGCTAAAGAAAAAGCAGGCGCGCGGCAGCATGGCTGCCACGCCTGCCGGCGACAGGATCAGTCGCGGAAGTTGTTGAAGTCCAGCGGCGCTTCGGGGACGTCCTTGCGCAGCAGCGCGATCACGCTCTGGAGATCGTCGCGCTTGGTCCCCGTGACACGCACGGCGTCACCCTGGATGCTGGCCTGCACCTTGATCTTGCTGTCCTTGATCATCTTGACGATCTTCTTCGACAGATCGCCGGTGACACCCTTCTTGATGGTGATGACCTGCTTGACCTTGTCACCGCCGATGCGCTCGGTCTTGCCGTAGTCGAGGAAGCGCACATCGACATTGCGCTTGGCCATCTTGCTGATCAGCACGTCCTTGACCTGGCCGAGCTTGAAATCGTCATCGGCGAACGCGGTGAGTTCGTTCTCCTTGTGCTCGACCCGTGAATCCGAACCCTTGAAGTCAAAGCGGTTCGTGATTTCCTTGTTGGCCTGCTCGACCGAGTTCTTCACCTCGATCATGTTCGCTTCGCACACTACGTCAAACGACGGCATTGCATTCTCCTTGTCTTGCTGCGTGTTGCTTGTTGCTTGTACCGGGCGCGCGCCGGCTGGCGGCGGCGCTTACGTATAATCCAGCCTACCCTGCAGTCCGGTGCCGTCGACCCCGGCGGGCCGCTTCACCTTTCCCTTGCATGGCAGATTTCCTCGAATTTTATCCCCTGCGCCGCCACAATACATTCGGATTCGACGTGCGCGCGCGCTTTGCGGTGCACGTGCGCAGCGAAGCCGACCTGCTGGCCGCCCTGGCCGATCCCCGCGCGCAAGGCCTGCCGCTGGTGGTGCTCGGCGGCGGCAGCAATGTGGTCCTTACGCAGGACCTTGACGCGCTGGTGCTGCTGATGGAGATTCCCGGCTACGCGGTGGCCTCGGCGGATGCCGCCCACATGGTGACGGCCGGTGCTGGCGAGAACTGGCATGCGCTGGTCTGCCGCACTATCGCCGACGGCCTTCCGGGCCTGGAAAACCTGGCCCTGATTCCCGGCACCGCGGGCGCCGCGCCGATCCAGAACATCGGCGCCTACGGCGTGGAGCTGCGCGAGCGCTTCGACAGCCTGCGCGCGTTCGACCGCCATAGCGGCGAATTCGTCCACCTGACGCTGGAGCAGTGCCAGTTCGCCTACCGGGACAGCCTGTTCAAGCGTGAGGGGCGGGACCGCTACATCATCACCGCCGTCACCCTGCGCCTGCCGCTGCCATGGCAGCCAGTGCTGGGCTATGCGGAACTGGCGCGCGAGCTGGCGCAAGATCCTGCGGCGCACCCCACGGCAGACCGTATCCGCGACGCGGTGATCGCGATCCGCTCGCGCAAGCTACCCGACCCGGCCCAGGTCGGCAATGCCGGCAGCTTCTTCAAGAACCCGGTGGTGGGCGCCGAACAGCGCGACGCGCTGCTGATGCGGTATCCCAACCTGGTCAGCCATGCCCAGCCTGACGGCAGCTACAAGCTGGCAGCCGGCTGGCTGATCGACCAGTGTGGATTCAAGGGGGTCAGCGACGGCCCGGTGGGCGTCTATGGCAAGCAGGCGCTGGTGCTGGTACACCACGGCGGCGGCACCGGGCAGGCGCTGCTGGCGCTGGCGCACCGCATCGCCGATGCGGTACAGGCCCGCTTCGGCGTGCGTATCGAACCCGAGCCGGTGGTGCTTTAAGCCGTCCGGGCTGCCGTGATCAACCGAAGTGGCAGACGTAGTCCAGCGTTTCGGTCACTTCGATATCGAAGCTGCTGTCGCCGGGCACATTGAACTGCTGGCCGGCGCCATAGGTATGCCACTGGTCTTCGCCAGCCAGCTTGACGCGGCACACGCCACCATTGATTTCCATGATTTCCGGGGCGCCGGTGTTGAAGGTCAGGGCGGCGGGGAAGATCACGCCCAGCGTCTTGCGGGTGCCGTCCGGGAACAGCACGGTGTGGCTCACRCACTTGCCGTCGAAGTACAGGTTGGCTTTCTTGACGACGGATACGTTGTCGAACTGGCTCACGCTATTTCTCCTTGATGCTCTTGGTTCTGGATGACTGAATCGGGAATACCGCAGGGCAAGGCGGCGCAAAAAAGGGGCCATGACGGCCCCTCTTCTGTTGCCTGCCTGCGGCCGGCTTACTCGCCGCGCTGGCGGCGAGCGTTTTCGGCGATGCGCATGCGCAGCGCGTTCAGCTTGATGAAGCCGCCGGCGTCGGCCTGGTTGTAGGCGCCGCCGTCATCGTCGAAGGTCGCGATGGTCTTGTCGAACAGCGTGTCCTTGGAGTCGCGGGCGACCACGATCACATTGCCCTTGTACAGCTTGACGCGGACCCAGCCGTTGACCTTGGCCTGGGTGTGGTCGATCAGCACCTGCAGCGCGCGGCGCTCCGGGCTCCACCAGTAGCCGTTGTAGATCAGGCTGGCGTAGCGCGGCATCAGGTCGTCCTTCAGGTGAGCCACTTCGCGGTCGAGCGTGATCGACTCGATAGCGCGGTGGGCCTTCAGGATGATGGTGCCGCCAGGGGTTTCGTAGCAGCCACGGCTCTTCATGCCGACGTAGCGGTTTTCCACCAGGTCGAGGCGGCCGATGCCGTGCTTGCCGCCCAGGCGGTTCAGCTCGGTCAGCACTTCAGCCGGGGTCATGCGCTTGCCGTTCAGGCCAACGATATCACCGCCCTCGAACTCGACGTCCAGGTACTCGGCCGCGTCCGGTGCGTTCTCCGGCGACACGGTCCAGCGCCACATGTCTTCCTCGGCCTCGGCCTTGGGGTCTTCCAGGTGGCGGCCTTCGAAGGAGATGTGCAGCAGGTTGGCGTCCATCGAGTACGGGGCGCCGCCCTTCTTGTGCTTCATGTCGATTTCGATGCCGGCCTTTTCAGCGTAGGCCAGCAGCTTYTCGCGSGACAGCAGGTCCCACTCGCGCCACGGSGCGATGACCTTCACGCCCGGCTCGAGRCCGTAGTAGCCCAGCTCGAAGCGAACCTGGTCGTTGCMCTTGCCGGTAGCGCCGTGCGACACAGCGTCGGCGCCGGTGCTGCGCAGGATTTCGATCTGGCGCTTGGCGATCAGCGGACGCGCGATCGAGGTGCCGAGCAGGTACTCGCCTTCATAGACGGCATTGGCACGGAACATCGGGAAGACGAAATCGCGCACGAACTCTTCGCGCAGGTCGTCGATGAAGATGTTTTCCGGCTTGATGCCGAACTTGAGCGCCTTCTGGCGGGCAGGTTCKAGTTCCTCGCCCTGGCCGATGTCGGCGGTAAAGGTGACCACCTCGCACTGATAGGTGTCTTGCAGCCACTTCAGGATCACCGAAGTGTCCAGCCCGCCGGAGTAGGCGAGCACGACTTTCTTGATATCGCTCATGTTCGACTCGATGCGAAAAGTAAGCGCGGCTAGCCACAAAGCCAGTCACGCGAGAAAAAGGGATGCGGAAAGACCGCTATTTTGACACGTCCGCCCCGGCTTGGGCGGCACTTGGCGAGCCGGGCGAGCATGCGGGCACCGGATTGGCGCGCCGCATGTGCGCCAATCGTGGCGCCACCCCGCCAACGGTCAGTAACGTCCGCAGAGCAGGTATTCCATCAGCGCCTTCTGCACATGCAGGCGGTTCTCAGCCTCTTCCCAGACCACGCTCTTGGGGCCGTCGATCACGGCGGCCTCGACTTCCTCGCCGCGGTGGGCAGGCAGGCAGTGCATGAACAGGGCATCGTCGCCGGCGCGATCCATCATGGCGGTAGTCACCATCCAGTGCTGGAAGGCGCGCTTGCGCGCGTCGTTCTCGGCCTCATAGCCCATGCTGGTCCACACGTCGGTGGTGACAAGGTCGGCACCCTGGCAAGCGGTCAGCGGATCGTCGAACACCTTGACCAGATGAGCGGCCGTTGCCGGCACCATGACCGGATCGAGCTGGTAGCCGGGAGGCGCCGAGAAATGGAACGTGAAGCCGAGGCGCTCTGCGGCCTGGATCCACGTGTAGGCCATATTGTTGGCGTCACCGATCCATGCGACGGTCTTGCCGCGGATGCTGCCCCGCTGCTCGATGTAAGTGAAGACATCGGCCAGCACCTGGCAGGGATGGTATTCGTTGGTCAGCCCGTTGATCACCGGCACGCGCGAATGCGCGGCGAAACGCTCGATGATTTCCTGGCCGAAGGTGCGGATCATGATGATGTCGACCATGCGCGAGATCACCTGCGCCGCGTCCTCGATCGGCTCGCCGCGCCCCAGCTGGGAGTCGCGGGTGTTGAGGAAGACGGCATGGCCACCGAGCTGGTGGATGCCGGCCTCGAACGACAAGCGCGTACGAGTCGAGTTTTTCTCGAAGATCATGGACAGCGTGCGGTCGTGCAGCGGATGCCATGTCTCGTAGTTCTTGAACTTGGTCTTCAGAATCCGTGCGCGGTCCAGCAGGTACTCGTACTCGTCGGGAGTCAGGTCGCTGAACTGGAGGTAATGCTTGATCGAAGTTGGGCTCATAAAACAAAGAAGGCGGCTCGGTGGTGGCATGCCGCCATGAAGGGTTCATGACCTGACCATGCCGCGGAGCCGCCTTTCGCGTCGCTTACGCAATTTAACTGTAAGAATCATAAGGGATTATTGTGGCTTTGGCGAGCGTGCACGGCACCTCGCCCGGCACGGAGGCTTATGCGCGAGTCTTATATAAGATATAATACTGGCTGATTCACGCGGGGCCCGGCATACCCATGCCACCGCCCGCTGCCGGCATCAAAAGTGCCCCCGCCGACACCGACGCCCCCGCCGCCAMGGCCGGAATGAAACGAACTAATCGTTTCCTGGCCGCGTCAAACGGGCTTCCGTTTGGTCAGTCTGGCGGGTTTACCGTCGAGTCACCCGTCTTATCCCCGCAGTCTCATGAATCCCACAGTTCGCGAATACTTCATCCAAGGCATCACCAAGGAAGGCAAGACCTTCCGCCCAAGCGACTGGGCTGAACGACTGTGCGGCGTGATGGCGCAATTCCGCCCCGAAGGCGACACCGGCGACCCCCGCATCACTTACTCACCTTACGTGCGGCCAGTGATGGCCGGCGGGTTGAAGAGCGTGGTGGTCGATGCGCGGCTGCGCGACATTGAACCCAAAGCGCTCGACTTCGTCCTCAACTTCGCGCGCGACAACAACCTGCAACTGGTCGAGGCCTGCTCGCTGGAGTGAGCTCGCACTGAAGCAGCTGCGGCATGGCCGCAGCTAGCCGCACACACCCTCAGGACAGGTGCCAGCCCAAAGCACGAAGCCAAGTACAAAGCAAAAAAAGCTCGTCAAATGACGAGCTTTTTTATCGGCTGGACTACCCCGTAAGGCGATCCACCCTGCCGGCCGACAACCTGACCAGGACCGTGGCACACCGCCGAGGCGGCGCGGCCACGCAATGGCCGGCGAACAGCCGGAAGGTGCCTGGCTTGCGCCCGGCACCAGTGCCTATATCAGGCAGCCATCGACTTGATAGCCGACGACAGGCGCGACTTGTGGCGTGCAGCCTTGTTCTTGTGCACGATCTTCTTGTCGGCGATAGCGTCGATGATCGATTGCGAGTTCTTGAAGATCTCGGCAGCAGCAGCCTTGTCGCCGGCTTCGATTGCCTTGCGAACAGCCTTCACTGCGGTACGCAGACGCGAACGCAGGCTGGAGTTGTGGGCGTTCTGGGCGACGGCCTGGCGCGCGCGCTTGCGAGCTTGTGCGGAATTTGCCATTTAAGTAGATTTCCTGAATTCAGATGCGTGCCCGACGGGAGGACGGAGCAAACCGCGGACACAATTAAGTGCACATCAAGCGACCCGGGATGCACTGGCACACGAATCCGGAACGCAACTAGCCTTGTGAATCGGCAATTATACACACAAGAAAAAGCGGCTGGCAAGCCGAGCCACACCTCATCTCGAGCAGGGCGAAGCAAACGCCGATATACGTGCATATCCGGGCGCCTGCGGGGCCAAACCGTATAATACGCGCCACACCGGCCCCGCCCTCGCGTGGCCTCGATGCAACTTTGGCGCGCGCCCGGCGTCTGAACCCGGTTCGCACCGGCGGTCCGACCGACGCTGCCGCCGCCACCCCTTGCCGCCGAACCATCTTGAACCTGCTCAAAGCGCTCGCCACCATCAGCAGCCTGACGATGCTGTCGCGCATCACAGGCCTCATCCGCGAGATCTTGATCGCGCGTGCCTTTGGCGCCTCGGACATGACCGACGCCTTCAACGTGGCGTTCCGCATCCCCAACCTGCTGCGCCGGATCTTCGGCGAGGGCGCATTCTCGCAAGCCTTCGTGCCCATCCTGGGTGAATACCACAGCAAGCGTGGCGAGACCGAGACCCGCGCGCTGATCGATGCCGTTGCCACGGTCATGACCTGGGTCCTGATGGGCGTCTCGCTGCTTGGCGTGATCGGTGCGCCGGTGGTCATGATGGTGGTCGCCACCGGCTTTCGCCAGCATGGCGGAGAAACCTATGACGCGGCGGTCTTCATGACGCGCGTGATGTTTCCCTACATCGGCCTGATCTCGCTGGTGGCGCTGGCCTCCGGCATCCTGAACACCTGGCGCCGCTTTGCCATGCCGGCCTTCACCCCGGTGCTGCTCAATATCTGCCTGATCATCGCCGCGCTGTTTGTCGGCCCGCATATGGCGCAGCCGATCTACGCGCAGGCCTGGGGCGTGCTGGTGGGCGGCATCCTGCAGCTGGCGGTGCAGATTCCGGCGCTCCGGCGCCTGGGCGTAATGCCGCGCCTGCGCTTTAACCTGCGCGCGGCCTGGGCGGAGCCGGGCGTGCGCCGCGTCATGCGACAGATGGCGCCGGCGCTGCTGGCGGTCTCGGTGGCCCAGATCAGCCTGATCATCAATACCAATATCGCCTCGCGCCTGGCCGCCGGCAGCGTGTCTTACCTGACCTATGCCGACCGCCTGATGGAATTCCCGACCGCGCTGCTGGGCGTGGCGCTGGGCACCATCTTGCTGCCAAGCCTGTCGAAAGCCAGCGCCGAGGAAAACCGGGCCGAATACTCTGGCCTGCTGGATTGGGGCCTGCGCCTGACCTTCCTGCTGGCCGTGCCGTGCGCGGTCGGGCTGTTCGTGTTCGGCGCGCCGCTCACGGCGGTGCTGTTCAACTATGGCAAGTTCGACGCCCATGCGGTGGAAATGACCCGCCAGGCGCTGGTCTCCTACGGCATCGGCCTGCTGGGACTGATCCTCATCAAGATCCTGGCGCCGGGCTTCTATGCCCGCCAGGACATCCGCACCCCAGTCAAGATCGCCCTGCTGGTGCTGGTGATCACGCAGTTGTCCAACTACGTCTTCGTGCCGCGCTTTGGCCATGCGGGCCTGGCGCTGTCGATCAGCTTCGGCGCCACCGTCAACGCGTTGCTGCTGTTCCTGGGCCTGCGCAAGCGCGGCTTTTACTCGCCGGCCAAGGGCTGGTGGCTGTTCCTGGCCCAGTTGCTGACCGCCGTCACGCTGCTGGCGGGCATGCTGTTGTGGTTCGCCCGCAACTTCGACTGGGTCGCCCTGGGTGCCACGCCATTGTTGCGTATCGCCCTGCTGGCCTCGTGCCTGGTACTTGCGGCAGTCGTCTACTTCGGTACACTGTGGCTCATGGGGCTGAGATACTCCGCTTTCAAGCGGAGAGCCGGCTAACAAGCCCCCGCCTGCCAAACCTGCCCTTTTCGCCAGCGCCAGACGGCGCGGGCCAAGGGTTGCGGCAGCGCGCGGTGCAGGGTCAAGGCTACTGAGGTTGTGTCAGAATGAGATGAAGCGGTTCTGCCCAGGCGCGCGACCGCGGACGGTACCAACACCCTACCGTCCGGGAAGGCACGCCACGCCGCCAGCATTCATCCGGAACAGCCGCCAGGCCGCATTCAGGAACGCCGCAATGACAACCACGAAAGTCCTGGAATACTTTGCCAGTCTCGTGGCAGACGAGAACGGTATCCCGCTGACAGAGACCGTGCTCTCGATCGCCCAGGATGCCTATCCGGACCTGGACCTGCAGGCCGAGCTCGCAGCGCTCGACATGCTCGCGGTACGCCTGAAACGCCGCGTCGCCGAAGGTACGCCGGCCATCCAGCGCATGCGCCTGCTCAATCATTTCTTCTACCGCGACCTGGGCTTCGGCGCCAACGCGAACGATTACTACGACCCCGACAACTCGTACCTGAACGTCGTGCTCAAGCAGCGGCGTGGCATCCCGATTTCGCTGGCGGTACTCTATATGGAACTGGGCCAGCATATTGGGCTGCCGCTCAAGGGCGTGTCCTTCCCTAACCATTTCCTGGTGCGGATGTCGATTCCGGCGGGCGAGGTGGTGGTGGACCCGCTCACCGGCGAGACCTTGTCCAAGGAACAGTTGCAGGAGATGCTCGACCCGCACCTGGAGCGCGAGGGCATCGCGGATCCMAACGAGGTGCCGCTGGGCCTGTTCCTGCAGGTGGCCAGCCACCGCGAGATCGTGGCGCGCGTGCTGCGCAATCTCAAGTCGATTTATCTGCAGGAGTCGCGCTGGCAGCGCTTGCTGGCGGTGCAGAACCGCCTGGTGATCCTGCTGCCCGGCTCGATCGAGGAGGTGCGCGACCGCGGGCTGGCGTATGCCAACCTGGAGTGCTTCCGCCCGGCGCTGGCCGACCTGGAAGCGTATGTGATGGCGCGCCCGGATGCGGCCGACACCACCCAGATCCGCGACCGCATGCCGGCGCTGCGCATGATGAGCCGCAGCGTAAGCTGAAAGTAACCTGAAACTCAGGCGGGGGCAGGCCGAGGCCCGCCCCCGCTGGCTCAGGAAGGACGGCGCTTGCCGCCCCGCACCAGCTTCCACAGGCCACCCAGCACCAGCGGCACCACAGCCGCGCCGATGCCCGCCAGCACGATCAGGTTCAGGTACTGCTTGATGAACGGCAGGTTGCCGAAGAAGTAGCCGGCAAACACCAGGCCCAGCACCCAGGCCGCCGCGCCGATCACGTTGAACAGCTGGAACTTGGCAAAAGTCATCTGCGACACGCCGGCCACGAACGGCGCGAAGGTACGCACGATCGGCAGGAAACGGGCCATCACCAGCATCTTGCCGCCATGGCGCTCGTAGAAATCGTGCGTCTTGCGCAACGCCTGCTGGTCCAGGAAGCGCCAATGGCCGTCGAACACTTTCGGCCCCACCCAACTGCCGACAAAGTAGTTGACAGTATTGCCGCCAATCGCCGCCACCAGCAGCAGGCCGACCAGCGCCCATTCATTCATGGCGTGCGTGGCGCAGAAGGCGCCGGCGATAAACAACAGGGAATCGCCCGGGAGAAAAGGCAGCACCACAAGCCCGGTCTCCGCGAACACGATGGCGAAGAGGATGGCGTAGACCCACGCACCGTAGTTCTGGATGACGGTGCCTAGGTATTTGTCGACGTGCAGCAGCATGTCGATGAACTGCAATGCGATATCCAATTCGATCCCCGTTCGATAATTTGCCGACATCATACAAGACCGGACAGGCGCCAAAGTCACCTTGCCCAACCACTTTTCATCCATCGCACGCCCACGGGCCAGGCGGCGCACCCACGTATAATTCCGCCCATGCCTGCCCAAGCCCCGCACCCCGCCCAGCCGCTCCGTCCCATCCGCCCCCTGCCCGACCAGCTGATCAGCCAGATCGCGGCCGGCGAGGTGGTGGAGCGCCCCGCCTCCGTGGTCAAGGAACTGCTGGAGAACGCGCTGGACGCCGGCGCCACCCAGCTCAACCTCCGCCTGGAGGAAGGTGGCGTGCGCCGCATCGTGATTGCCGACAACGGCTGCGGCATTCCCGCCGATGAGCTGCCGGTCGCGCTCAAGCGCCACGCCACCAGCAAGATCGCCTCGCTGGACGAACTTGAAGCGGTGCTGACGCTCGGCTTTCGCGGCGAAGCGCTGGCCTCGATCGCCTCGGTGTCCGAGCTGACCCTGACCAGCCGCACCGCCAGCGATACCCACGCGATGCAGGTGATCGCCAACACCGGCGTGGTACAGCCCGCATCCGGCGGCGTGGGCACCACCGTCGACGTGCAGCACCTTTACTTCAACACGCCAGCGCGCCGAAAGTTCCTGAAATCCGAACAAACCGAGTTTGGCCACTGCCTGGAAATGGTGCGGCGCGCGGCGCTGGCGCGCCCGGACGTGGCCATCTCCGTCCATCACAATGGCAAGCCGATGGAGCACTGGAACGCCGGCGACGTCGCCACGCGCACCGCCCAGGTGCTGGGCGCCGACTTCGCCAACGCCCGGCTGCCGCTGGATGAAGAGGCCGGCAGCTTGCACCTGTACGGCTTTGCCGGGCTGCCCACCGCCTCGCGCGGGCGCCCGGACCAGCAGTTCTTCTTCGTCAACGGCCGCTACGTGCGTGACAAGCTGCTGACCCACGCGGTGCGCAGCGCTTACCAGGACGTGCTGCACGGCGACCGCTTCCCCTCCTACGTGCTGTGCATGGACCTGCCGCCCGAGATGGTGG
The DNA here is from genome assembly GCF_056399905.1 of Cupriavidus sp. 01L46. Classification (NCBI taxonomy): domain Bacteria; kingdom Pseudomonadati; phylum Pseudomonadota; class Betaproteobacteria; order Burkholderiales; family Burkholderiaceae; genus Cupriavidus; species Cupriavidus sp. 01L46. Next base: position 22,534 of record NZ_JBFTSF010000030.1, on the reverse strand, counting down.
ACGTGAACGTGCACCCGTCCAAGATCGAGGTGCGTTTCCGCGAATCGCGCTCGGTGCACCAGTTTGTCTACCACGCCGTGCAGCGTTGCCTGGCGCGGCAGGCCGGCGAGCAAGGCGACAGCCTGCATACGTCGGTCGGCGCGGACGATCCGGCGGCGGCTGAGCCGATTGGCGGTGCCGGCGGATTCCCGGGCGCGCGAAGCTTTGGCGGCGGCTCCAGCGGCTCCGGTAGCGTCGGCGGCTTCGGCGGATCGGGCAGAAGCGGCGGCATGGGCGGCATGGGCGGCGGCAGCAGCCCGCGCCCATGGGTCGACTACACGGCCGCCGCACGGCAGACCGAGCTCGGCGTGGCCCAGCCCCGGCAGGCCTACCTCGGCATGGTGCGCGACGCGATCCAGCCGGGCGGCGGGTTTTCACGCGGCCCCGCCGCCTATGTCCCACCGGCCGGCCCGGGCGCCACGCCCCCGGCCTGGCTGGCCGATGCGCAAGCCGCGCGCGAGAACGACCCGCCCGGCCTGCTGGACCAGATGCCCCGCCAGGAGCTTCCCGAAGACGAGGCCAGCCCGCTGGGCTATGCCATCGCGCAGCTGCACGGCATCTATGTGCTGGCGCAAAACGCGCGCGGCCTGGTGCTGGTGGATATGCACGCTGCCCACGAGCGCATCCTCTACGAGCAGATCAAGACCGCGCTCGAAGCGCGCGAGCTCGYGGTGCAGTCGCTGCTGATCCCGGTTACGCTCACAGCCAGCCCCGTGGAGATCKGCACGGCCGAGGAGCACCAGGAAACCCTCACCCTGCTCGGCTTCGACATCGCGCAGGTCTCGCCCACCACGCTGGCGATCCGCGCGATTCCCGCTCTGCTCAAGCAGGCCGACACCGAAGCCCTGGCGCGCGACGTGCTGCGCGACCTGCAAGCCTTCGGCGGCTCGCGCGTGCTGGTCGAACGCCAGAACGAGCTGCTGGCCACGCTGGCTTGCCACAGCGCGGTGCGCGCCAACCGCAAGCTCACGCTGGAAGAAATGAACGCGCTGCTGCGGCAGATGGAGCAGACCGAGCGCGCCGACCAGTGCAACCACGGCCGGCCCACCTGGGTGCAGCTGACCGTGGCGGAACTCGACCGCCTGTTCCTGCGCGGGCAGTAAGCCGCGTGCCCGACGACTTGATGACAACCGCCTCATCCAGCGGCACCGCCGCGTCCGCATCAGGCCACGCGCCGGTGGTCTGCCTGCTCGGCCCCACCGCCTCCGGCAAGACCGCCGCGGCGCTGGCGCTGGCCGCACAGACACCGGTCGAGATCATCAGCCTGGACTCGGCCCTGGTCTACCGCGAGATGGACATCGGCACCGCCAAGCCCTCGCCCGCCGAGCTGGCCGCGGTGCCGCACCACCTGATCGACATCATCGACCCGGCCGATAGCTACTCGGCCGCCCAGTTCGTCACCGACGCCGAGCGGCTGATCGTGGAGATCCGCGCGCGCGGCCGCGAGCCGCTGATCGTCGGCGGCACCATGCTGTACTACAAGGCGCTGACGCAGGGCCTGAACGACCTCCCACAAGCCGATCCGGCCCTGCGCGCCGAGCTGGACGCGCTAGCCGCCGAGCACGGCTGGCCGGCGCTGCACGCCATGCTGAGCGAGGTCGATCCGGTCACCGCGGCCCGCCTCGCGCCCAACGATGCCCAGCGCATCCAGCGCGCGCTGGAGATCCACCGCCTGTCCGGCCAGCCCATGTCGGCGCTGCTGGCGCGGCAGGCCGACGAGCGCGCCTTTGCCGGCGCCGCCGACCGGCGCTACCGCGTGATCGCGCTGGAGCCGTCGGACCGCGCCGTGCTGCACGCGCGCATCGCCGCCCGCTACGACGCCATGCTGGCTGGCGGCTTTATCGAGGAAGTGCAACGGCTGCGCGCGCGCGGCGACCTGCAGCCCACGCTGCCCTCGATCCGCTGCGTCGGCTACCGGCAGGTGTGGGAATACCTCGACGGCGAAACCGATTTCGACACCATGCGCGAGCGCGGCCTGGCCGCCACCCGCCAGCTCTGCAAGCGCCAGCTGACCTGGCTGCGCAGCACGCCCGAGCGGGAGGTTGTGGACTGCCTGGCGCCGGACTACGTCGCGCAGGTAGCGCGGCTGGCGCGGATCGGGCAAGCGTAGCGTCACTGGGGGGCAGGTGTGACGGATAAGCGATAATCGTCGTTTGTATCTTGCCGAAGACGTCAAATCCGCCATGTCTGCCACCGATTTCGTACTGCGCCCCGCCACTTCCGACGATTGCGAAACCTTGCTCGCGCTGATCAAGGGACTGGCCGAATACGAGAAACTCACCCACCTGGTCGAAGCCACGCCGGAAAAACTGCGCGAGGCGCTGTTTGGCCCGCGCCCGCATGCCGAGGCTGTGCTCGTGGAGGTCCCCGGCACCCAGGTCCCGCAGGCCGTCGGCTTTGCCTTGTTCTTCCACAATTTCTCGACCTTCCTGGCCAAGCCCGGGCTGTATCTGGAAGACCTCTATGTCGACCCCGCCTGGCGCGGCCATGGGCTGGGCAAGGTTCTGCTCAAGCATCTTGCGGCGCTGGCGGTGGAACGCGGCTGCGGCCGCTTTGAATGGAGCGTGCTGGACTGGAACACACCTTCCATTGATTTCTACCGGGCAATGGGTGCGGACGTGATGCCGGACTGGCGAATTTGCCGGGTGACTGGGGAGGCGCTGGCGAAGCTGGGCGCGACGGAGTCACTCCGCAGACCGTAGATCGACGGTCTGCGCCCGACGGGCAAAAAAAAAACGGCGCATGCCTAAGCATGCGCCGTTTTTTTTATTGGAGCGGGACCGCTCAGGCCACGATGGTCTGTGCCTGGCCTTCTTCACGCTCGCGGATTTCGCCGATCTGCCATACGGCCTCGCCAGCGGCTTGCAGATGACGAATGGCGCGGTCGGCGTCTTCCTTGGCGACGATCACCACCATGCCGATGCCGCAGTTGAACACGCGGTGCATTTCGTCATCGGCAACGTTGCCCTGGGCTTGCAGCCACTGGAACAGCGGCGGCAGGGTCCAGGCGTCGCGCTGCAGCACGGCGGTCACGTTCTGCGCCAGCACGCGCGGCACGTTCTCGGTCAGGCCGCCGCCGGTGATGTGGGCCATGCCCTTGACCGGCAGGGTCTCGATCAGCGACAGCAGCGGCTTCACGTAGATGCGGGTGGGCGCCATGATGGCGTCCTGCAGGCGCTGGCCGTGGAAATCGCCGTTCAGGTCCGGCTTGGCCACTTCGATGATCTTGCGSAYCAGCGAGTAGCCGTTGGAGTGCGCGCCCGACGAAGCCAGGCCCAGCACCACGTCGCCCGGCACGATGGTGGTACCGTCGATGATGCGGCTCTTCTCCACGGCGCCAACCGCGAAGCCGGCCAGGTCGTACTCGCCATCGGGGTACATGCTGGGCATTTCGGCGGTTTCGCCACCGATCAGCGCGCAGCCGGMCAGYTCGCAGCCGTGGGCGATGCCYTKRATCACGGTMGCSGCSGTKTCCACGTCSAGCTTGCCGCAGGCGAAGTAGTCGAGGAAAAACAGCGGCTCGGCACCCTGCACCAGGATGTCGTTGACGCTCATGGCGACCAGGTCCTGGCCCACGGTGTCGTGGCGGTTCAGCTGGAAGGCCAGCTTGAGCTTGGTGCCCACGCCGTCGGTGCCGGAGACCAGCACCGGCTCCTTGTATTTCTTGGACAGCTCGAACAGCGCGCCGAAGCCCCCGATGCCGGCCATCACGCCTTCGCGCATGGTGCGCTTGGCGAACGGCTTGATGCGATCGACGAGCGCGTCGCCCGCGTCGATATCGACGCCGGCATCGCGGTAGGAGAGGCCTGCCTGGCCGGAAGTGGGGGATGCGCTCATGGGAACCTGCTTTTCCTGGAGTATGAAGTGAGGAATGCGGCGCTCACGACGGCGATTTGCGGCCGCGAGTCCAGTAGAATTGCAATTTTAACGGATACGGGCTTCCGGCTTCCAGTTTCCGGTGTTCCGTGTCATGAAGTATTGTCCGCAGCCATTCCCGATGAAGATGATTCCGGCAGCCACCGGCCGTTCTGCCCGCGCCCAACAGGCGGTCAGCGCCTGCCAGCCGCGACGCGTTTACCTGACAGATGATCCGCACCCAAAGTAACCGATAAGTCATGTTTCAGCGTCCCAAGCAGCTATCGCTTGAACTTGGCAGTCCGCCGCCCTCGACCTTCGAGAATTTTTTCGTTGCGGTCAACCGCGAGCCGGTGCAGCGCCTGCGCGACCTGGCCACGGCGGTGGCGCAGGARCGGGCCGCCGACCGCCTGATCTACCTGTGGGGCGAAGTGGGCTCGGGCCGCACCCACCTGCTGCATGCGGTCTGCGACAGCGGCTACCAGGCCGGCATCCGTTGCCGCTACCTGAGCCCGCATCACGCCTTGTCGGACTTCATCTTCGACCCGAGCTGCCAGCTCTACACCGTGGACGATGTGGAGCTGCTCGACGAAGCGCGCCAGATCGCCGTGTTCTCGCTGTACAACGAGGTCCGGGCTCATGTGCGCACCGCCATCGTGGTGGCCGGCAGCCAGGCGCCGCTGGCCATGCCGGTGCGCGAGGACCTGCGCACGCGGCTGGGCTGGGGCCTGGTCTATCAGTTGGCTCCGCTGTCGGACGAGGACAAGATGGCGGCGCTGGTGCAGGCCGCGCGCGAGCGCGGCCTGCAGCTTTCACCGGAAATCCCGCACTGGCTGGTCACGCGCAAATACCGCGACATGCCGAGCCTGATGGCCCTGCTGGACGCGCTGGACACCTATTCGCTGGAGCGCAAGCGCGCCGTCACGCTGCCCCTGCTGCGGGAAATGTTTGCCGAGTTGCGTGAGTGAGCCAGGGCCTGCGCGCCAGCGCGCGTGACCCATGGCATGCACCGTGCTTGCCTTTGTTGGCATCCAGAGACGTTAAGAAAGCTCTCACAGTCCCGTTAATGTAAAATCGCCGCCCATGAATCTGGCATTGTTCGACCTCGACCACACCTTGCTCCCGACCGACAGCGACCACGAATGGGGCCGCTTCCTGGTGCGCCTGGGCGTTGTCGACGAGGAATTCTACCGCCGCAGGAACGACGAGTTCTTCGGCCATTACAAGGCTGGCACCCTGGATATCCAGGCTTTCCTGCGTTTCGCGCTGGCGCCGCTGGCGGCCAATCCGCGCGACCGCCTGGAAGCGTTGCGCAGCCAGTTCATGCGTGAAGTGATCGATCCGGTCATCACGCCGCAGGCGCGCGCACTGGTCTACAAGCACCTCGACGCCGGCGACCTGTGCGCCGTGGTCACCGCCACCAATAGTTTCGTCACCGCCCCGATCACGGCGGCCTTCGGTATCAAGCACCTGATCGCCACCGAGCCGGCCACCGTCAACGGCAAGCCCGATGGCGCCTTCACCGGCGAAGTGGCTGGCATTCCCAGCTTCCGCGAGGGCAAGATAACCCGGGTGGAAGCCTGGCTAAAGAGCATGGGCACCCAATGGGATGCCTTCGAAAACACCACCTTCTACAGCGATTCGGCCAACGACCTGCCGCTGCTGGAGAAGGTCAGCGAGCCGATCGCCGCCAACCCGGACGATCGCCTGCGTCACCACGCCGCCGCGTCAGGCTGGCGCATCATGGACCTGTTCTGACGTGATCAAAAAGCTAATCAACCGGCTGCTAGGCAAGCCGGGCACCCAGCAGCGCCCCGTCAAACGCCGCGGCCAGCGCGCCCATGCGCCGAATATCGTTGCGCATGCAGAGCACCAGATCGACCAGTCGCTGATCTCGCGCAACGCCATCAAGGTCACCTCCACGCTGCAGCAGGCAGGCTACGAGGCGTTTATCGTCGGTGGCGCGGTGCGCGACCTGTTGCTAGGCATCAAGCCCAAGGACTTCGACGTCGCCACCAACGCCACGCCTGACCAGGTGCAGGCGCTGTTCCGCCGCTCGCGCATCATCGGCCGGCGCTTCCAGATCGTGCACGTGACGTTCTATGGCGGGCGCGAGCAGGAAATCATCGAAGTCTCCACCTTCCGCGCGCTGGTCGACGCGGTCGCCAGCGAGACCTTGCCCGAAGGGCGCCGCCTCAAGCGCGCCGAGCTCGACAGCAAGACCCACGCGATCGATGCCTCGGGCCGCGTGCTGCGCGACAACGTGTGGGGCTCGCAGGCCGAAGATGCGGAACGCCGCGACTTCACCATCAACGCGATGTACTACGACCCCGCCCAGCAACTGGTGTACGACTACCACCAGGGCATGGAGGACATCCGCGCGCGCACGCTGCGCATGATCGGCGATCCRGTCACGCGCTACCGCGAGGACCCCATCCGCATGCTGCGCGTGGTGCGCTTCGCCGCCAAGACCGGGTTCACGATCGACGAGGACACCCGCCAGCCGATCGCCGACCTGGCCTCGCTGATCCACAATGTGCCCAGCGCGCGCCTGTTCGATGAGATGCTCAAGCTGCTGATGTCGGGCCATGCCTGGGCGTCGCTGCAGGAACTGCGCAAGGCAGGCCTGCACCGCGGCCTGCTGCCGCTGCTGGATGTCGCGCTGGAGCAGCCGATGGGCCAGCGCTTCGTGCAACTGGCGCTGGACAACACGGACCAGCGCGTGCAGGTCGGCAAGCCGGTCTCGCCGGGCTTCCTGTTTGCCGCGCTGCTATGGCACCACGTGCTGCAGCGCTGGACCACGCTGCGCGAGGAAGGCGAGCACGCCATTGCCGCGCTCAATATCGCCATGGACGACGTGCTGGAGCGCCAGACCGGCCAGCTCGCCATCCAGCGCCGCTTTGTCACCGACATGCGGGACATCTGGGGCATGCAGCCGCGCTTCGAGAAGCGCGTGGGCCGCATGCCGTTCCGCCTGATCGAATCGCCGCGCTTCCGCGCCGGCTTCGATTTCCTCTACCTGCGCTGCGAATCCGGCGAGCAGCCGGCCGAGCTGGCGAAATGGTGGCAAGACTTCCAGGATGCCGATAGCCACGGCCGTGAGGACCTGATCGACGCGGTGCGCCCGGTGCGCGGCGCCGGCAAGCAAGGTGGCGGCAGCGGCGGCGCGGGCGATGCCGAAGGCTTTGAGCCCGCCGGAGATGGCGACGGCGGCGACAGCGGCGGCCCGGCACGGAAGAAGCGCCGTCGGCGCAGTCCGCGGAAATCGGATAAAGTTTCTCCGCGGAGTGATATGGACGCGAGCCAGGAATCCGGCTCCACTGCAGACCGGAAAACCGGCAAGGTACGCGTCCAGCCGGAGGAATCGTAATGACACTTGCCTTTATCGGCATCGGAGCCAACCTGGGTGACGCCCGGCAGGCTCTGAAAGATGCCATCGTGTGCCTGGCCCAGCAGGTCGGCATCACGGTGCTGGCGAGATCGTCGCTCTATCGCACGGCCCCGGTCGATGCTACGGGCAACGACTACTACAACGCGGTGGTCAAGGTAGAGACCTCGTTCACCGCCGCCCAGCTATTGCGCATCTGTCACCACATCGAGGATCAGTTTGGCCGCGAGCGGCCTTTCCGCAATGCACCACGCACCCTCGACCTGGACCTGCTGGTCTTTGGCGATGAAATCCACCAGGACGAAAAGCTGGTGGTGCCGCATCCACGCCTGGCCGAACGCGCCTTCACGCTGGTACCGCTGCTTGAGCTGGATGCCGAACTGGTTGTCCCCGGCCTTGGCCGCGCGGCGGATTACCTGGCCGCGGTCAGCGCGCAGCGCGTCGAGAAGGTCTCCTTTTGCAAGTGCACGCGGCAACTGGACGCGCGCGGCGAGTCCTGAAGCCATGGCCGGCAGCGGCAAGCCGGCCCCGCTTTATCCGCCCTGTACTGTGTAGTTAGTTCCCCCTAGCCGACCGGACCCGCCCATGCTCGAACACCTGCGCCGCATCGTGGTGGAAGGCCCCATTGGAGCCGGCAAGACCGCGCTCGCGCAACGCCTGGCGCAAACCCTGCGCACCGGCGAATTGCTCGATGCGGCACGTGAAAACCCCTTCCTGGAACGCTACTACCGCGAGCCCGCGCGATACGCGCTGCCGCTGCAGCTGTCGCTGATGAACCAGCGCGCGCAGCAGCTCAAGGCCTGGCAGGCGGCACTGCTGGCGGGCCAGCGCATGGTGAGCGATTTCCTGTACACCAGGGACCGCCTCTACGCCGGGCTGACCCTGCCCGAGGACGAACTGGCGCTGTACGACGCCCTCGCCGCGCGCCTGCCTGCCCAGGGCCAGCGCGTGGACCTCGTCATCGTGCTGCAGGCCTCGCCCGCCCTGCTGCGCGAGCGCATCACCCGGCGCAACGCGCCCGGCGAGTCCAATATCGACGATGCCTATCTGGAGCGGTTGTCGGATGCCTACGGTGAGCTGTTCCACCGCTACGACGAGGCGCCGGTCATGATCGTCGACACCGCCCACTTCAGTCCTGTAGACAACGACGCCGATTTCCGTACACTACTGTCGCGCATCGAAAACATGCGTGGCCGCAAGGCCTTTCTCAATCTCGCTGCGCCCTGACAGGTTCTCCCGCCTGCCAGCCTTCACCATAACGACAGCAGTCGCTGCCGCGAATCTAGTGGCCCCATCCCCGGGGCCGAGCGCCTCGCGCAGTACGAACTGAAAGGGGCAAAGGCCTTGCCGCACGGATACAGATGCGTTGATGCACTGATCATGAACGCACTGCGGCATTGCGGCAGGCCCGGCTCCCGTCTCTCTACCGGCCCAACGTCATGAGTTATCTCCTCGATCCCTCCCGCAAGACCGTCACCATCCCCAAGCTGCAAGCGATGCGCGCCGCAGGCGAAAAAATCGCCATGCTAACCGCCTACGACTCCAGCTTCGCCGCGCTGCTCGATTACTGCGGGGTCGAGGTGCTGCTGGTCGGCGACTCCCTTGGCAATGTCATGCAAGGCCAGCAGACCACGCTGCCCGTGACGCTCGAACAAGTTGTCTACCACACCGAATGCGTGGCGCGCGGCAACCAGAGCGCGCTGCTGGTGGCGGACCTGCCGTTCGGCACCTATCCCACCCCGGAAGCCACCTTCACCAGCGCCGTGGCCCTGATGCGGGCCGGCGCGCAAATGATCAAGCTCGAGGGCGGCGACTGGCTCGCGCCCACCGTCAAGTTCCTGGTCGAGCGCAGCATTCCGGTGTGCGGCCACATTGGCCTGACGCCGCAGTCGGTGCACGCGCTGGGCGGCTTCAAGGTGCAGGGCAAGACCGATGAAAGCGCGGCGCAGCTCAAGCGCGACGCACTCGCGCTGCAAGCCGCGGGCGCCCAGCTGATCGTGATGGAAGCGGTGCCGGCGGCCGTGGCTGGCGTGGTGACCGGCCTGCTGACCATCCCGACCATCGGCATCGGCGCCGGCGCGGATTGCTCCGGCCAGGTGCTGGTGCTGCAGGACATGATCAACGTCTACCCAGGCCGCAAGGCCAAGTTCGTGCGCAACTTCATGGAGGGCGCCGGCTCGATCGAGGCCGCCGTGCGCGCCTACGTGGCGGCCGTGAAGGACGGCAGCTTCCCGGCCGTCGAGCACACCTTCTCGGCCTGAGCGCGCGCCGGCGATGGAGATCGGTGCCGCCACCGTCGCGGCCTTTGCGCTTCTGGCCAGCGGTGACGGCGCCATCTGGTTCATCGTGTGGACCTCGCTGGTGGTGGCCGTGCTTGGGCTGGCGATTGCCGCCGTGCCCGCCATCGGCGCGGCCTACCTGATCGCCAGCCACGATTTTCTCGGGCGGCGTGTGGTGGTGGTGGTGGCGCAGGCCTGCCTCTCCTTCCCAACCGTGCTGGTCGGGCTGGTCCTCTACCTGCTGTTCACCCGCCACGGGCCGCTGGGCAATTTCTCCCTGCTGTTTACCCGCGGCGGCATGGTGCTCGGGCAAGCGGTGATTGGCTTCCCGGTGGTGCTGGCGTTTGCGCTGTCCACCTTGCAGGGGGCGGATGCGCGGTTGCGTGAAACCGCCTGGGTGCTGGGCGCCGGGCGCTGGCGGACCTTTTTCACCGTCCTGCGCGAGATGCGCTTCGGCCTGATGGCCGCGCTGGTGGCGGGCTTTGGGCGGGTCATCGCCGAGGTGGGTTCGGCGCTGATGATCGGCGGCAATATCGAAGGCGCCACCCGGACCATCACCACCGCCATCGCGCTGGAAACCAGCAAGGGAGAATTCGCCCAGGGTATCGCGCTGGGCGTTGTGCTGATCGCACTGGCAGTGCTCGTCAATGTGATGCTGGCGTGGCTGCAAGGCGCGGGAGGATTTCGCCGATGAGCACCCTGCCCGCGCGACGCACGCCTGACGGGCAGGCGCTGCCACCTTCCCAGTTGCCGCCGCTGCTGACGGTGCGCGGCTTGCAGCGCCAGGTGGGCGCGCGGCGGCTGTTCGATATTGCCGAGCTTGTCTTCCCACGCGCCGCTTTGGTGGTGCTGACCGGTGTCAATGGCGCGGGCAAGAGCACGCTGCTACGCATGGTGGCGGGGCTGGAGCGCGCCCCCGGCGCAACCGTGGCCTGGACCGGCGCGGACGGCAAGCCCCGCAACGCCGCACTCGATCCGATGCCCGCCGCGCTGCGCCAGCGCATTGCCTACCTGCATCAGCATCCCTACCTGTTTCGCACTTCGGTGCGCGAGAACATCGCCTATGGCCTGAAGGCGCGCGGCATGCCCGATGACKAAGTCAGGCGGCGCGTGGGTGCCGCGCTGGGCTGGGCCGGCATCACGCACGTCCAGGACACCGCCCCGGATCGCCTGTCCGGCGGCGAGGTGCAGCGCGTGGCACTGGCCCGCGCCAAGGTGCTGGAGCCCGATTTGCTGTTGCTGGACGAGCCCACCTCCAGCCTGGACGGCCACGCACGCGAACAGGTGATCGGCCTGGTGCAGGGCCTGGCCGCCGAGGGCCGCAGCGTGGTGATGGTCTGCCACGACCGCGAGCTGATCAACCTGCCGGGCGTGGTGCGCTGGAAGCTCGGCGACGGACGGCTGGATACGCGCCACCCCTGAACGCCTGGCTCAGGCTGTTGCCGGCAACGCCGCCGATAGCACGCCCCGCAGCGAATTCGCCAGCGCTAGTGCCTCCGCGCTCAGCAGCATGGCCCGTGTGACAACCGCCTCGCGCACCGTCCCGCCGAGGTAGCGTGCACCATCGCCCAGCACCGCGTCGCGCATCACGCCGGGCAGGATATCGGCGGCCAGCGGCGGCGTCAGCCACTCGCCTTGCACCTTGACGAACACCGAGCTGCGGCCGCCTTCGAGCAGCTCGCCGCGGGCGTTGAAAAACAGGCTGTCGAAGGCGCCGGCGCGTTCGGCGGCTTGCCAGCCGGCGTCATAGACAGCACGCGCGCTGGTCTTGTGGCGGCGCAACGCGTCCGCGACCGGCAGCGCCTGCGCTGCCAGCACCACGCGCACCGGGGCCGCGGTGAGCGGCGCCACCGGGCCGTGGGCAACGGTGAGGCTGCCCGCCTTGTCCAGCGCCAGCCGCAGACGCCAGGTGCCGGCACCGAGATCCGCCACGGCCGCCTGCACTAACGCCAACGTGCGAGCGTGCTCAAACCCAAAGCCGAAGCACGCAGCGGAAGCCGCCAGCCGCGCCAGATGCTGGTCCAGGCGCTGGCACGCTCCGTCTTCCACCCGCATGGTTTCGAACAAAGTGAAGCCCGGATCGTGCGCGGTCAGGAAGCGTGCCTTCCAGCCGCACTCGGCAAATTCGCCCGCGGCGTCGCTGTCATGCACGATGCCGCCGCCCACCCCCATCTCGCCCGCGCGCAGTCCGTCGGCGCCCTGCGCGCCCAATACCAGTGTGCGGATGGCGACCGACAGCGCAAAGGTACCCGGCCATGCCTGCGCTTGCCCTTCGCCGGGCGCATCGATCCAGCCGAGCGAGCCGGTGTAAAGGCCGCGCGGCGCGCTCTCCAGCTCGCCGATGATCTCCATGGTGCGCCGCTTGGGCGCGCCAGTGATCGAGCCGCAGGGAAACAGCGCGCGCATCAGATCCGCCAGGCTGGTGCCGGCGCGMGCCATGGCGGTCACGGTGGAGGTCATCTGCAGCACCTGGCCGAAGGGCTGCACCACGAAGCGATCGGGCACGGCGACCGTACCCGGCACCGCGACGCGGCCCAGGTCGTTGCGCAGCAGGTCGACGATCATCACGTTCTCGGCGCGGTTCTTGGCGTCGGCCGCCAGCGCCAGCGCGGCCTCGGCATCGCGCGCGTCGTCGCCCGTGCGCGGCGCCGTACCCTTCATCGGGCGGGTGAGCAACTGGCCCTGGCCGTCATGCCGGACGAACAATTCCGGCGACAGCGACAGCACCCAGCCATCGCCCGGCAGCCGCACCAGCGCGCCGTAAGGCACTGGCTGGGCGGCACGCAAGGCGGCATAGAGCGCCAGCGGATCGCCAAACTCGGCAAAGCGCAGGCGCTGCGTGAAGTTGACCTGATAGGTGTCGCCAGCTTCGATCCACTGGTGGATGCGAGCGATGGCGGCATGGAAAGCCGGCTCCGGCGTGTCGGCCAGGACATCCATCAAGCCGGCCTGCTGACCCGAGGACGGCGCCAGCCATTGCGCGACCTGCGCCTTGTCCAGCCGATGCATATCCCTGAACCACAGCAGGCGCAGCGCGCCATCGTGGAAGGGCAATGCGCAATCGACATGGACCGGCACGCCAATCAGCGGGCCGCCGAATTCGTAAGGCGCAAACAACGTGGCGTGCCAGCCCTGGCGCCAGCCATCGGCCAGCAAGGCATCGAGCGTGCCGAGCGCGCAGGCATCCGGCAGCACGTCTTCACGGGCAAAGCCGGTGTACAGGCGCGATGCCGCCTCGCCCAGCGCGGCAGTGGCATTGTCGAGCAGGACGAAAGGCTCGGCGTTGGCCGGGAAGGGGAACGTGCGGATCGGGGAAACTGCCACGGGAAATCACCAGCGTAATTGAGGTCGCCGGGAGGCGGGCGACATCGCATTATCGCGCGCCCGCCCTGTCTGCGGCCCTATCCCCTCAGGGGCAGAGGGCCGCGCACGAGGGTGGCTTGGCCAGGAGCCGCTTGAAACGAAGCCAACGGTTTGAGCGGCGCCCAAAAAACAAAAAAGCCGGCCACGCATCAAAGCGTGGCCGGCCGCATGCTCCAGGCCGGATCAGCTGAAGAAGCTCTTCACCTTGTCGAGCCAGGATTGCTCCTGCGGGCTGTGGCGCGAGCCACCTTCATGCACCGAGCGGTCGAACTGGCGCAGGATGTCCTTCTGCGCCTCGGTCAGCTTGACCGGCGTTTCCACGTTCACGTGCACGTAGAGGTCGCCGGGGTAGCCCGAGCGCACACCCTTGATGCCCTTGCCGCGCAGGCGGAAGGTCTTGCCGGGCTGGGTGCCTTCCGGCACCGGGAAGCTGGCCTTGCCGCCCAGCGTAGGCACTTCCAGGTCGCCGCCCAGCGCCGCGGTGGCGAAGGAGATCGGCATCTGGCAGTGCAGGTCGTCGCCATCGCGCTCGAACACCGCGTGCTGCTTGATGTGGACTTCCACATACAGGTCGCCCGGGGGGCCGCCGTTGATGCCCGGCTCGCCATTGCCCGAGGAGCGGATGCGCATGCCCTCGTCGATGCCGGCGGGAATCTTCACTTCCAGGGTCTTCTGCGACTTCAGCTTGCCCTGACCGTGGCACTTGGTGCACGGCTTGGGGATGTGCTTGCCGGTGCCGTGGCACTTGGGGCAAGTCTGCTGCATCGAGAAGAAGCCTTGCGAGACGCGCACCTGGCCCGCGCCATGGCAGGTCGGGCAGGTTTCGACATTGGTGCCGGGCTCGGCGCCATTGCCGTGGCAATGCTCGCACTCGTCCCAGTGGGGCACCCGGATCTGCGCATCGTGGCCGTGGGCGGCCTGCTCCAGCGTGATTTCCATGCTGTAGCGCAGGTCGGCGCCGCGGTACACCTGCGGGCCGCCGCCGCGGCGTCCGCCGCCAGCCTGGCCGCCTTGCTGGCCGAAAATATCGCCGAAGATGTCGCCGAAGGCTTCGGCGAAACCGCCGTAGGCCTGGCCGCCGCCGCCAAAGCCGCCCGCCATGTTGGGGTCGACGCCGGCGTGGCCGTACTGGTCGTAGGCTGCCTTCTTCTCGGGGTCCGAAAGCATCTCGTAGGCCTCTTTGACCTCCTTGAACTTCTCTTCGGAATCCTTGCTGTCCGGATTGCGGTCCGGGTGGTGCTTCATCGCCAGCTTGCGATAGGCCTTCTTGATCTCGTCGTCGCCGGCGTTCTTGCCCACCCCGAGCACTTCGTAAAAGTCACGTTTTGCCATGGTGGCTGCTTACCTGATGGGCCCGGAAGCGTCCAAAGCCCGCCCGGGCGAAATAGCAAAAAAGCCGAGCGAGGCATTCGACGGCGGTAACCCGCTTGGTCCAATGTCCGTCGCCCGGCGTCGGGATGGGGGCTGGCGCTGGTGTTGCGCACCGCGCCCCCGCCCCGCTCTTCCATTACTTCTTGTCGTTGACTTCCTTGAACTCGGCGTCCACGACGTTATCGTCCTGCGGATGGGCTTGCTGATGGCCCGCGCCGGCAGCACCGGCACCGGCTGCGCCCGCGGCGCCCGCCGCACCTGCTTCGCCGGCCTGGGCCTGCATGTCCGCATAGACACGCTCGCCCAGCTTCTGGCTGGCTTCGGACAGCGCGCTGACCTTGGCATCGATCTCGGCCTTGTCGCCGCCGCGTGCGGCGTCTTCCAGTTCCTTGATCGCGGCTTCGATCTTTTCCTTCTCGCCCGCTTCCAGCTTGTCGCCRTATTCGGTGACAGCCTTCTTGGTCGAGTGGATCAGCGCATCGGCCTGGTTGCGGGCATCCGCCAGCTCACGGGCCTTCTTGTCTTCCTCGGCGTTGGCCTCGGCGTCCTTCACCATGCGCTGGATCTCGTCTTCCGACAGGCCCGAGTTCGCCTTGATGGTGATGCGGTTTTCCTTGCCGGTGGCCTTGTCCTTGGCGCCCACGTGCAAAATGCCATTGGCGTCGATGTCGAACGAGACTTCGATCTGCGGCGTGCCGCGTGCGGCTGGCGCGATGCCTTCGAGGTTGAACTCGCCCAGCAGCTTGTTGCCGGTGGCCATTTCACGCTCGCCCTGGAACACCTTGATGGTCACGGCCGGCTGGTTGTCGTCAGCGGTCGAGAACACCTGCGCATGCTTGGTCGGGATGGTGGTGTTCTTGGTGATCATCTTGGTCATCACGCCACCCAGCGTTTCGATGCCCAGCGACAGCGGCGTCACGTCCAGCAGCAGCAGGTCCTTGCGGTCGCCCGACAGCACGGAGCCCTGGATCGCGGCGCCAACGGCGACGGCTTCGTCCGGGTTCACGTCCTTGCGCGCTTCCTTGCCGAAGAACTCCTTGACCTGTTCCTGCACCTTGGGCATGCGGGTCATGCCGCCAACCAGGATCACGTCGTCGATTTCGCTGACCTTGACGCCGGCGTCCTTGATGGCGATGCGGCACGGCTCGATGGTGCGCAGGATCAGTTCCTCGACCAGCGATTCCAGCTTGGCGCGGGTCATCTTCAGGTTCAAGTGCTTAGGACCGGAGGCATCCGCCGTGATGTACGGCAGGTTGATCTCGGTCTGCTGCGAGCTCGACAGTTCGATCTTGGCTTTTTCAGCGGCTTCCTTCAGGCGTTGCAGCGCAAGTACGTCCTTGGACAGGTCGACGCCCTGGTCCTTCTTGAACTCACCGATGATGTAGTCGATGATGCGCTGGTCGAAGTCTTCGCCGCCCAGGAAGGTGTCGCCATTGGTCGACAGCACTTCGAACTGCTTCTCGCCGTCAACGTCGGCGATCTCGATGATCGAGATGTCGAACGTGCCGCCACCCAGGTCATACACGGCGATCTTGCGGTCGCCCTTTTCGTTCTTGTCCAGGCCAAAGGCCAGCGCGGCCGCGGTCGGCTCGTTGATGATGCGCTTGACGTCGAGGCCTGCGATGCGGCCAGCGTCCTTGGTGGCCTGGCGCTGCGAGTCGTTGAAGTAAGCCGGCACGGTAATCACGGCTTCGGTCACCGGCTCGCCGAGGTAGTCTTCGGCGGTCTTCTTCATCTTGCGCAGCACTTCGGCGGACACCTGCGGCGGTGCCAGCTTCTGGTCGCGCACGGACACCCATGCGTCGCCGTTGTCGGCCTTGACGATGGTGTACGGCATCAGGCCGATGTCCTTCTGCACTTCCTTTTCTTCGAACTTGCGGCCGATCAGGCGCTTCACCGCATACAGGGTGTTGCGCGGATTGGTCACCGCCTGGCGCTTGGCAGGCGCGCCCACCAGGATCTCGCCGTCTTCCATGTAGGCGATGATCGACGGGGTGGTACGCGTGCCTTCGGCATTTTCGATCACCTTGGGCGTATTGCCTTCCATGATCGCGACGCAGCTATTGGTGGTACCGAGGTCGATACCGATGATCTTACCCATTATTCTCTCCTCTTGAGCCCCGCTATCCGCGGGGACTGCAATTCATCCTGAGGCCGAAATGTGGCCGTCCGGGGCCATTTCAAGGGCCGGAAGTGCAATTCCGACTAAATTCCTCGGCTTCTCCCTCTGATCAACGGCAGGCTGGCGGGCCAAGTTGAAGGGTGTTAGGAGACGTTGCGCGCCAAGTGTGGTTTTTGTGCTTCTTAAGTCATTTAAAACAGGGGCGGCTAACGGCCTCGCTGCCACAGGACATCGCTGCCCCCGCCGGCCCGGTTGAGCACGCGCGACAGCACGAACAGCAGGTCGGACAAGCGGTTCAGGTACTGGCGGGGCGCCTCGTTCAGGGCTTCCTGCGCGCCCAGCGCCACCAGCGCGCGCTCGGCGCGCCGGCACACCGTGCGGCACACATGCGCCACCGCCGCGGCCCGGCTGCCGCCCGGCAGGATGAACTCGGCCAGGCGCGGCAGGTTGGCATTGTAGTGATCCAGCCATTCGTCCAGCTGCAGCACCTGCTCGGGCTTGACCAGCACGTAGCCGGGGATGGAGAGTTCGCCGCCMAGGTCGAACAGGTCGTGCTGGATATGCAGCAAGGCCGAACGGACATCGTCGGGCAGCGTCTCGGTGAGCAGCACGCCAAGGTTCGAGTTGAGCTCGTCCACATCGCCGATGGCGGCAATGCGCAGGCTGTCCTTGCTGGTGCGGCTGCCGTCGCCAAGCCCGGTGGTGCCGGCATCTCCGGTGCGGGTGGCGATCTTGGAGAGGCGATGGCCCATGCGGGTCTCCTGCGTTGGCGAATCCAGCATTATGGCGCGCATCCGGCCCTTCGCGTTAGCGCCCTGCCCGGCGCCGGGTGGCGGTTGCGGCGCCCGCCCAACGAGCCGCCCCGGGTGCGGCGTAGAATAACGGGATTCGCTTGATACGCTACCGGGTGCGATTACCGGCGCCGTTCAGCGCGGCCTTGCCATGGCCAGCGCTGCGCGTCCCCGGCCCCCACAGACCCGCCGGAGACGCCATGAACCAACCCCTTGCCCACGCCGCGCTGGTGCGCCAACCCCTGCCCGCCGCCGTGCGTGACGCCTTGCAGGCCCGCTTCGGCGAACGCTTCTCCACCTCCCCCGGCGTCTGCGACCACCACGGCCGCGACGAGTCACCCTTCCCGCCGGCAGCGCCGGACGGCGTGGTCTTCGCCCACACCACCGAGGAAGTGGCCGAAGTGGCCCGCCTGTGCAACGAGCACCGTGTGCCGCTGATCGCCTACGGCGCCGGTTCCTCGCTCGAAGGCCACCTGCTGGCGGTGGCCGGCGGCATCAGCCTGGACCTGTCGCAGATGAACAAGGTGCTGTCGGTACAACCCGAAGACCTGAACGTGACGGTGCAACCGGGTGTGACCCGCAAGCAGCTGAACCAGGAAATCAAGGACTCCGGCCTGTTCTTCCCGATCGACCCGGGCGCCGATGCCTCGCTGGGCGGCATGTGCGCCACGCGCGCCTCCGGGACCAACGCAGTGCGCTACGGCACCATGCGCGAGAACGTGCTGGCGCTGACGGTGGTCACCGCCGACGGCCGCATCATCAAGACCGGCACCCACGCCCGCAAGTCCTCCGCCGGCTACGACCTGACCCGCCTGATGATCGGCAGCGAAGGCACGTTGGGCATCATCACCGAGGTGACGGTGCGGCTGTACCCGCAGCCCGAAGCCATCTCGGCGGCCATCTGCAGCTTCCCCAGCATGGGCAGCGCGGTGCAAGCAACCATCGAGACCATCCAGCTGGGCGTGCCCGTCGCGCGCGTGGAGTTCGTCGACGCGCTGGCCATCCGCGCCATCAACCGGCACGACAACCTGTCCATGCCGGAGGCGCCACACCTGTTCTTCGAGTTCCATGGCACGGAGGCCGGCGTCAAGGAGCAGGCCGAGACCGTGCAGCAGATTGCCGCCGACAATGGTGGCCAGGGCTTCGAGTGGGCCACGCGGCCGGAAGACCGCAGCCGCCTGTGGAACGCGCGCCATACCGCCTACTTCGCCATGCTGCAGCTCAAGCCGGGCTGCAAGGCGGTCACCACCGACGTGTGCGTGCCGATCTCCCGCCTGGCCGATTGCGTGACCGAGACCGAGCGTGACCTCAACGCGTCCAGCCTGCCCTGCCCCATCGTGGGCCATGTGGGCGACGGCAATTTCCACGTCGCGATCCTCACCGACCCTGAAAAGCCCGAGGAACTCGCCGAGGCCGAAACCATCAACCAGCGCATCGTGGAGCGCGCGCTGGCCATGGGCGGCACCTGCACCGGCGAGCACGGCGTGGGGCTGCACAAGATGGATTTCCTGGTCAGCGAGCACGGCGAAGACGCGCTCGACCTGATGCGCGCCATCAAGAACGCGCTCGATCCCAACCACATCCTCAACCCGGGCAAGATCTTCCGCCCGGTACGCTAAGGGCTCGCGCGGCATGGCATCCGTGTTCAACCGCGTCCCGCCGCTGCACCTGCTGATCGCGTTCGAAGCCGCCGCCCGGCTGGGCAGCTTCGCGCGCGCGGCCGAGGAGCTGTCGGTCACACCCAGCGCGGTGTCCCACCGCATCAAGAACCTGGAAGAGCTGTGGGGCGAGGACCTGTTCGTGCGCGCCAATGCCGCGCTGCGGCTGACGGCCGCTGGCACGCGCTACCTGCGCAACGTGCAGGATGCCCTCAAGGCGCTCAACGAACTGGCCCGGCCCGAGTACAACAAGCTGCGCACCCGCCTGCGCGTGGCGATCCCGCCCACCTTCGGCCGCCAGCACCTGGTGCCGCGCCTGCCCGAGTTCACGGCGCTGTACCCGCACATCGACACCGAGCTGCACCTGGCCATCCCCTTCCTGGACGTGAAGGCGGAAGACACCGATGTGGAGATCCGCTACGGCACCGGGCGCTACCCCGACCTGAAGACCACCAAGCTGCTGGTCGAGCCCGTGTTTCCGGCCTGCGGGCGCGAGTACTACGAGCGCATCGACGGCCGCGCCATCACCAAACCCGAGCACCTGCACAACCTGGTGCTGCTGCGCAGCCCGCTGGAGCCCTGGAAGCCCTGGTTCGAGACCGCGGGCCTGGACTGGCCCGAGCCCCAGACCGGCCCGCAGTTCAACGACATCGGCCTGATGCTCGAAGCCATCGCCTCCAACCAGGGCGTGGCGCTGGTTCGCCAGCGCATGGCCCGGCACTGGCTGTCGCTGGGCCAGATGGTGCGGCTGCTGGACATCGAATCGGTGTCGCCGCACGGCTACTACATCGTCGAGCGCGAACAGGCGCCGCTCAAGCCGGAGGCACGGTATTTCGTCGACTGGCTGCTCAGCCTGGACTGGTAAGACTGGCTAGCTGTCCGGCCAACCCCTTTCGGAGACACTCCCCATGCAGATCCGTCTGCTCACCCCCGCCGATGCTGGAGCCTTCCAGGCGCTGCGCCTCGAAGGCTTGCTGGAAGCGCCCGCCGCCTTCGGTTCCAGCTTCGAGGAAGAGCGCGACCTGCCGCTGGCCACCATCGCCGGCCGCCTTGAGGCAACGCCCGAAAAGGCCGTGATCGGCGCCTTGGAAGCCACCGAGGGCGGCACCACGCTGGCCGGCGTGGTCGGAGTGATGCGCGAGGACAAGGCCAAGCAGCGCCATAAGGCGTTTATCTGGGGCATGTATGTGGCACCGGGCTATCGCGGCCGGCGCCTCGGGCGGCAACTGATGGAACAAGCGTTGGCGGTGGCCACCGCCATGCCAGGGCTGCGCCAGGTCACGCTCTGCGTCAACGTCATCAATGCGCCAGCGATTGCGCTCTATGAGGCCATGGGCTTCGTGCGCTACGGCGTGGAGCCGCAGGCGCTCTATGTGGCACCGGACTACCACGACAAGCTGGAAATGGTGCACATGCTGGCGCCGCGCGGACAATAAAGCGCCCTGTTGGCGCCTTGCGCCACGCCGGTGCTAAGCTGGATTGGTACCGGCCAGCGCACGACGATCGTCCCTGCCACCGCCCGCATGGCACGTTCCGGGCCCATGCCGTCATGAGCGATTTTGATCGGCCCRCCATGCGGAATTCACGTTGCCAYGAGGYTGCGCAGCCACCTGGCTGCGCTATAGTCCTTGCTCCCCACCCGCKTCCGCCCTGCCATGGCGGGCGCCSGCGGCCATAACAGGAGTTGCCATGAACGCCCCGCACGAAGTCTCACCGGTCGCCGACGACGCACGCCGCAGCGCGTTGCTCGCCGGCCTGGCGAAAATCCTGCCCGATGCGGCGTTGTTGTGGAAACCCGAAGACACCGTGCCCTACGAGTGCGACGGCCTGGCGGCCTACCGCCAGGTGCCGATGGCCGTGGCGCTGCCCGATAACGAGGACCAGGTCTGCGCCATCCTGCGCCTGTGCCACTCGCTGCAGGTGCCCGTGGTGCCGCGCGGCGCCGGCACCAGCCTGTCCGGCGGGGCCATGCCGATCGCCACCGGCCTGGTACTGTCGCTGGCCAAGTTCAAGCGCATTGTCAGTGTGGATGTGCGCTCGCGCACCGCGGTGGTCCAGCCCGGCGTGCGCAATCTCGCCATCTCCGAGGCGGCCGCGCAGTACAACCTCTATTACGCCCCCGATCCTTCCTCGCAGATCGCCTGCACCATCGGCGGCAACGTCAGCGAGAATTCGGGCGGCGTGCATTGCCTGAAGTACGGCCTGACCGTGCACAACGTGCTGCGCGTGCGCGCCGTCACCATGGAGGGCGAAGTGGTGGAGTTCGGCTCGGAAGCGCCCGACGCGCCGGGGCTGGACCTGCTGGCAGCCGTGATCGGCTCCGAAGGGATGCTGGCGGTAGTCACCGAGGTGACGGTCAAGCTGATCCCCAAGCCGCAGCTGGCGCAAGTGATCATGGCCAGCTTCGATGACGTGGCCAAGGGYGGCAAYGCGGTGGCCGAYGTGATCGGCGCCGGCATCATCCCGGCCGGGCTGGAGATGATGGACAAGCCCGCCACCGCCGCGGTCGAGGAATTCGTGCGCGCCGGCTATGACCTGGACGCCGCCGCCATCCTGCTGTGCGAGTCCGACGGCACGCCGGAAGAAGTGGCCGAGGAGGTGGAGCGCATGAGTGAAGTGCTGCGCGCTTCCGGCGCCAGCCGCATCCAGGTGTCGCAAAGCGAGGCCGAACGGCTGCGCTTCTGGAGCGGGCGCAAGAACGCCTTCCCCGCCGCCKGGCGCATCTCGCCGGACTACTACTGCATGGACGGCACCATCCCGCGCAAGCATATCGGCACGCTGCTCAAGCGCATCGAGGAGATGGAGCGCAAGTACGGGCTGCGCTGCATGAACGTGTTCCATGCGGGCGACGGCAATATGCACCCGCTGATCCTGTTCGATGGCGCGGACCAGGACGAATGGCACCGCGCCGAGCTGTTCGGCTCCGACATCCTGGAGAGCTGCGTGGAGCTGGGCGGCACGGTGACCGGCGAGCACGGCGTGGGCGTGGAGAAGCTCAATTCCATGTGCGTGCAGTTCTCCGCGGAGGAGCGCGAGCTGTTTTTTGGCGTCAAGGCGGCCTTCGACCCGGCGCGCCTGCTCAACCCGGACAAGGCCATCCCCACGCTGGCGCGCTGCGCCGAGTACGGCCGCATGCATGTGAAGCGCGGCCTGCTGCCACACCCTGACCTGCCCCGATTCTGAACATGGCCGCTCAAAACGCCACGCAACGCACCCGCAGCAGCGCGCAAACCCGCCAGCGCCTCGGCAAGCCCGAATCCGGCTGGCGCGAGCGCTGGTACACCATCATCTTCGAGGCCGGCACGCGTAACGGGCAGCTGTTCGACATCACCCTGCTGCTGGCCATCGTGGCCAGCGTGCTGATTGTGATGTTCGACAGCCTGCCGGCGGTAAGCCTGCGGCTGGGCCGCGTGTTCACGGTGCTGGAGTKGCTGTTCACGCTGTTGTTCACCGCCGAATACCTGATGCGCATCGTGGTGGTGCGCCGCCCCTTGCGCTATGTGTTCAGCTTCTTCGGCGTGGTCGATTTCCTGTCGATCATCCCTACGTGGCTCGCCTTCTTCGTGCCCGAGCTGGCGTTCCTGATCGACGTGCGCCTGCTGCGGCTGCTGCGCGTGTTCCGGATCCTCAAGCTGACGGTGTATTTCGAGGAAGCGCAGATCCTGTAC
>NZ_JBFTSF010000029.1:0-50428 GCF_056399905.1 Cupriavidus sp. 01L46 | reverse complement strand
GGTTTGCCCTGTCCGTTTTGTGTTTTGTGGCTTAAGCCGGTACTTCCTGGAAAACGTTGTCGCGCCGGGCCTGGAACGCTTCCAGCAGGAAGCGTTCCTGTGGCTTCTCCGAAGCCGTCTTGGGTATTTCCGCGATGACCTGGAGGTAGGACGGCACCATGCCGGCACTCAGCCGCTCGCGGCAGCTGGCGAACAGGGCCTGCGGATCAAGCGCCCCGCCGCGTGCGGGCACGATGGCGGCGACCACGTCTTTCTCGCCGGGCGCGCCGGATGCCGCCGGCACGCCGTAGACATAGACGTCGGCCACGTCCTCGCATTCGGCGATGACCCGCTCGATCTCGCCGGGCTGGATGAAATCCCCGTTGTGCCGGATGCCGCCGCCGATGCGGTAGTCGAAGTAGAGCCAGCCGTGCTCGTCGCGGTGCCCGATGTCGCCCATGCGCAGCCAGCCATTGCTGGTCTTTTTCGCGGATGCGTCGGGGTTGTGCAGGTAGGCCACGTCCGCCGGCGTGCCGTTGGCAAGCTGAAAGATCAGTTCCCCTGGCTGGTTGGCCGGGACATCCCGGTCCTGATCGTCGACGACCCGGACATTGAGGAAAGGCGGCGGCTTGCCGATGCTGCCAACCGGCCCTTCGCCCAGGTTGACGCAGAGCCCGCCCTCCACCGCGCCGTAGAACTCGACGATGCGCACGCCGAACCGCTTCGCGAACGCTTCCCAGATGGCGGCGGGCATGCCCGCGCTGATGACAAAGCGCACCGGGTTGTCCRCATCGTTGGCCTTGGGCGGCTCGCTGTAGACCGCGGTGGTCATGCCGCCAAGCAGCGTGAAGGTGGTGCAGCCATACCTGCGGGCGACGTCCCACAGGCGCGACTTGGTGAAGCGCCGGCTGAAAACCGCGCGCATGCCGAGCTTGAGCGTCGCGGCCAGCGTCACGATCTGCGCATTGCCGTGCGTCAGCGAGAGGCCGGTATAGGGACGGTCATCCCGTACATAGCCGAACAGCGGCGCCCACCCCGCGGCAGCGCCGTAGCGCGCGTGCCGCATGACCACGCCCTTGGGATCGCCGGTGGTGCCCGAGGTGTACATGATCTGCATCGGGGCCAGCGGATCCACGCTGCGGACAGTCTGCGTGGCAACCGCCGCGCTCAAGATATCCCCCATTCGCGGATAGTCACCCTGCAGCGGCAGTACCTTCGAGGAATCGGACTCCAGCAGCCAGACCCATTGCAGGTCCGGGACGTCCTGCCTGACCGCCATCAGTGTCTGCACCGCATAGTCGGCACAGATGACGCCCCTGCAGCCCGAATGGCGCAGCATGTAAGCGAGCTTGTCGCCACGGGTGCGGGGATCGATCGGCACGAACACGGTGCCGCTGATCGATGCACCGACCATGGCGTCGACGAATTCGGGGTGGTTCTGCATCAGCAGCGCAAACCTGTCGCCTGGCGCCATGCCTGCCTGGTCGAGGGCGGCCGCGATGCGGCAGCCATTTTCCCAGAGCTGGCGGTAGGTCCTGACCTCGGCGGGGCCGCCCTCGTGGTCGAAGGTCAGCACGTCGCGGTCCGGCTCCGATTCCGCACGGTTGGYAATCAGGTTGGCCAGGATCAGTTCATCGCGCGTGGCCGCGGTGCCAGCTGCCACGCCAGCCTCGGTCGCGCCCATCACACACGCTCCTCGTCGACCAGGTAGGCCCCGCCCTTGATAGCCAGGACCTCGTTGCAGCCATCCTCGATCAGCGATGCCCGCGCGTCGCGCAGGATCTTCTCGATCGGGTACTCGCGCGTCAGGCCATTGCCGCCGAAGATCTGCAGCGCGTCGCTGGCCACCTCGAACGCATGCTGCGTCGAGGTGACCTTGGCCATCATCCCGGCATGCAGCGCGGGCGGATCGTTGGTCAGGTTGTAGTGCACGACACGCTGGGCGAGTGCCCGGGCGCATTCCACCTTACGTGCCAGATGGAACAGGCGGTGGGCCACCGACTGGTGACGGATGATGGGCACGCCGCCCTGCTTGCGCTCATGGGCGTAGTCAAGCGCGAGCTCATACGCGGACCTGGCCGTGCCGGTGAACACGGTGGCCATGATCGAATTGGCGAAGGTGTGGATGGCGTAGACCGCCGTCAGGTAGTCATCGGGGCCGGCGAGCAGGTAGTCCTTCGACAAGCGCACGTTGTCGAAGTAGATCTCGCCCTGGTTGAGCGCGCGCTGGCCCATCTTGTCGAGCGGCTTGCCGCGCGAGACGCCGGGTGCGTCCATCGGTACATAGACCACGCAGCCGCGCCGGCTGTCCGGACCGTTGCCGGAGTCGGCGGCACAGTAGAGGATGCAGACCTCGGCAATGGTGCCGTTGGATACCCACGCGGACTTCTGCCCGTTGATCACGACGGCGTCACCGTCCAGCGTGGCCACGCAATTGGGCCGCCCATAGTTGCCCTGGGGGTGGAAGATCATGCGGTTCGCATCCAGCGAGTCCGAGCCGTGGTCCGGCTCGGTAATGCCCCAGCAGCCAAGCATCGTGTCGGGGAAGCGCTCCATCAGGAAGCGATTGCCGAATGCGGCCGCCATGAAAGCGGGCAGCAGGCCGGCGCCGATCGAGATGGCCAGGCCCGCGTCTCCCCAGCCCAGTTCCTCGAACAACACGCAAAGGACTTGGGCGCGCTCGGACGGCTCGAGTTCGAAGATGGATTCGATGGTGAAGCCCAGGTCGAGGTACTGCTTGCGCGACTTCCAGAACGGYGAGTCAGGCGCGATCACCTCGTCGGGCGTCATCTTGTCGAGCCGGATGCCGACCGGCCGAAGCACCTCTTCGGCAAAGCGGTGCACCGTCTCCTGGACCATGGCCGCCGTCTCGGACAGCGCCGGCTGCGCGCCGAGGGGACCAAGCTTGGGTTTTGGGGATGCCGGCATGGCTGGCGGTTCGACGTCAGGGGTGGCCGTGGCTTTCATGGTGTGTCTCCTTGTGTTCAGGTGTCCGGTCGGTACGTCTGAGGGTGCGTCCGATCTCTGTGCCTGAAGCTTAGGGCGCCGTGACTTGCGCCTGCATCACGCTGAACCGTGAATCGGTGGCTGGCGCGGTGTCACGGAAATCCGTGATTGCCGGTGCGGTGCCCGATATGCCACTGGCGGCTAGCGCCGGGACGCGGTACGCTGGTGACCGCTTGACCGCTTGATCGCTTGATCGCCCCGTCCCCCATGCCGCCAACGTCGAACCGTGCCCATGCTCTCTGGCAACGATCCYTTTTCCGGCCCTGCGCTAAATCCGCTCAAGCTGGCGCCGCCCGGTGAGATCGGGCCAGGCGTCGAGCGAAGTGCCATTGCTGCCACCTGGGCTGACAGCCGCGCCGCCGTGACGCTGGTCTGCGCCCCGGCCGGCTTTGGCAAGACCACGGCGATGCGACAGCTCCTGGTTGCCGCACGGCAGCACGGCGTGCCGGCTGCCTGGCTCAATCTCGACAGCGCTGACAACGACCTGGGCCGGATCACCCCCTATCTCTGGGCAGCCCTGCACACGGCACTGCCTTCGCTGGGAGAAGCACCATCAACCGGCCAGTGGATCGATGCCTCCCGGGGGCTGCCGGGCGGATCCGCCCGGCAGTTGCTCGACGTGCTGTCCCGGGTAGAGACACCCTTTGTGTTGTTCGTGGATGAATTCGAGCTGATTAAGGACAGCAGCGTGTTGTCCCTTTTCAGCGAGCTGGCCTTCAGTCTTGGCCCGGGCCAGCGCCTGGTGCTCGGCTCACGCCACAAGCCTGGCCTGCCGCTCGGGCGCCTGCGCGTGCAACAGCGCCTGCTGGAAATCGACGCGCCGATGCTGCGCTTTGGCGCCGGCGAAGTCCGCGATTACATGACGGGCTGCCGTGGCATTGGCATGGCGGATGCGGACCTGGGCGAACTCCAGGCCCGCACCGAGGGTTGGCCCGCGGCGCTGCAGCTCGCGGCCTCGGCACTGGCCGGGCGCGCAGACTCGCGAGCGTGGCTGCAGCAGCTTTCCGGCACAACCGGGAACCTCGCGGAGTACCTGGCCGAGGACGTGCTGTCCAGGCTGTCCGAGCCCCATCGCCGCTTCGTGCTGCGCTCGTCCATTTTCGAGGCGATCTGCCCCCAGCTCTGCGATGCCGCGTTCGGGAGCGCGGACAGCGCGGACTGGATTGCGCGGAGCGTCCGTGACAATCTCTTCCTGCTGCCGATCGAGGCCGAAGGCGACTGGTATCGATACCATCCCCTGTTCAGGCAGTTCCTTCGTGCACAACTCTCGCGCACCGCCGCGCAGGAACTGGCCGGGCTGCATGTGCGCGCGGCGAACTGGCTGGCATCGACGGCCCGTTACGCCCAGGCCATCGCGCATGCTTCGGCTGCCGGCGATACCGCGCTGACCGCCGATCTGCTCGAACGCTGCGGCATGGATTATGTACGTGGCGGGCAAATGGCCCTGGTGGTGCAGTGGGCCGACACGCTGCCGCACGCCGAACTTGAACGGCGTCCTGCCGTGCTGGCCGCTACCGCGTACGCCATGGTTTTCCTGCACCGGTATGCGGCCGCGGAGCGCCTGCTGGGCGCGCTGGAGAAGCATCCCGGAGCCAGCCACGAGGAAGACGTCACCGTCCTGCGGGTCATGTTGTCAGCCTGGCTGGACCGGATGGACGATGCTGTCCTGGCGGCGCGCACGGCCCTGGCGGGCGCGGGGCTCGCATCGCCCTTTGTCAGCGGCCTGCTCCAGAACGCGGTGGCGTACGGCGATATGCTGCAGGGACGCTTTGTCCCGGCCCGGCATGCCCTGTTGCAGGCAAAGCGCGAGCTCGAGTCCGTCAACGCGATCTACGGATTGACCTACAGCGCCTGCATCGAAGGCATGATCGACATGCTGCAGGGCAATGTCCGCGACGGCCTTGCCCGCTTCAGTGCCATGCTGAACCGCATCGTTGCCAGCGGGCAACGCTACACCAGCTCGGGCCCGGTTGCATGCACGCTGCTGGCTGAAGCACTCTACGAACTTGGCGACAGCGCCGCCGCCGACGCGCTGCTGAGCGAATACCTGCCCCTGATCCGCGACACCTGCCTGCCGGACCACCTGATCGTCGCCCATCGGCTGGCTTCCCGCATCGCGTGGCTGGGCGGCGACGCCGGCAAGGCCCTGGACCAGCTCAACACACTCCAGGGACTTGGCGACGCACGCGGCATCGCACGCTTGGGCATGGCGGCCGCCATCGACAGGAGCCGTCTTGCCTTGCTGGCGGGCGATGTCTCCAGCGCGCGGCATGGATTGGCCGTGGCCGCGTCATTGGCGCCACCTTCCGGTACCCTGATGCGTTACTCGGACGACCTCGACGATCTCGAGATCGCCAGCTTTCGCATTGCGCTGGTGGCCCCCGGCGAAGAAGCCGATGTGGAACGCATCGAAGCCGCACTGCGCCTTGCGGAGCGCAGCGGCCGTGCGCGGCGTGCCGTGCGCCTCGCTTGGCTGCTGGCGCAGGCGCACCATGCCGCGGGCCGGTCTGCGCAAGCACGGATCTGGCTTGAGCGTGCCCTGGCACAGAGCCAGGCGTGGCAGGCGCACCGGATCCTTGCCGATGAGCCGTGGCATCTGCAACCACTGCTTGCATCACTGGCATCGCGGCAGCATGTCTTCGATCCGCGGTACCTTGAGCGACTGGTACAGGCCGCACAGGCCTCATCGCAGCGCGGGACGCCCGTGCGCGGCGAACAGGAAGGCCTGCTCAGCCCTCGTGAACTCCAGATCATCCGGCGCGTCGCCGATGGCCACTCCAACAAGGCCCTGGCGCGTTTGCTGTTTGTTTCGGAAAACACCGTCGAGACACACCTGCGCCGCATCAATGGCAAGTTGGGCACAGGCAACCGGATGCAGGCCGTGGCACGCGCGAGGGAAATCGGACTTCTATGACCGAAATCCTTGGCGAGTGCAATGATCGATATCGCATCCAATATGGATGACGGCTTATGCGTCGACTACGGAGGTTCGAGGGACGCCGCGAAGTATCCACATTGTTTTTGCCTTACCCGATCGGCAGTTGCCGCACCGGTTTGCCGGTGAGCTGGGCGACGGCATGTGCCACGGCCGGTGCGACCGGGGGCACTGCAATTTCACCAACGCCACTGGGCTCGGCCGTGCTGGGCACGAGGTGGGTTTCGATCACCGGTGCCTGCGCCATCGTCAGCAGCGGATAGTCGGGGAAGTTGGCCTGCACGACCTGCCCGTCCTTGATCTGGACCTGGCCGTACAGCGCCGCAGTCAGCCCGAAGATGATCCCGCTTTCCATCTGCTGCGCAACGATGTCCGGATTGACCACCGTGCCGCAGTCCACGGCGCAGACAACGCGATGCACGCGCGGCTTGCCGTCCTTGAGCGATACTTCCGCCACTTGCGCCACCACCGAGCCAAACGCATTGTGCAGCGCGAGCCCACGCGCACGCGGTGCGCCGTCCGCGGCCGGTGCCAGCGGCTGGCCCCAGCCTGCCGCCTGCGCCAGGGTGTCGAGCACCTTCAGCTCGCGCGGGTGCGCCTTGAGCAAGTCGCGCCGCATCGCCAGCGGGTCAAGTTTGGCAGCGGCCGCCACATCGTTCAGGAAGCCCTCCAGGAAGAACCCGGTGTAGGAATGGCCGACGCTGCGCCAGAACCCGATCGGTACCGGCAAATCGACCACCATGTGCGCGATGTGCTCGTGCTCGATCTCGTACGGCAGGTCGAACAGGCCCTCGGC
Source organism: Cupriavidus sp. 01L46 (assembly GCF_056399905.1). NCBI lineage: Bacteria > Pseudomonadati > Pseudomonadota > Betaproteobacteria > Burkholderiales > Burkholderiaceae > Cupriavidus > Cupriavidus sp. 01L46. The sequence goes on along the minus strand of NZ_JBFTSF010000029.1, from coordinate 43,712 downwards.
TKCATAGCGGTCAATACCGGCCGACGGCGCGCCGAACAGACGCTCCAGCTCGCCGGCCAGGATCGACTGCCCGGCACTGCGCGAGGCGATGGCCGTCACCTTGCCATTCTCGACGCGTGCCTTCAGCCGTGCGATGGCCTGCGGGCGATAGAAGTCGTGGCGGATGTCGTCTTCGCGCGCCCAGATCACCTGTACCGGGCGGCCCTCGGTCTTGGTGGCGATCGACACGGCCTGGCCGATGAAATCCGACTCCAGCCGCCGTCCGAATCCGCCGCCAATAAGCGTGATGTCGATCCGCACCTGGTCCCGGCTCACACCTGCGGCGCGCGCGGCGACCAGTTGCGCCAGCGTGGCCACCTGGGTGGGCGCCCAGAGCTGCACGCCATCCCTGGTCACCTGCGCCGTGCAGTTGATCGGCTCCATGGCGGCATGCGCCAGGTACGGCACACTGTATTCAGCCTCGACGAGGGTTGCGCCATCCGTCTTGTCAAAGGCCTTCAGGCCATCGCCCATCGAACGGTACGTGTGGCCGCCCTTGTCGCTGTCGAGCGCGCCGACGAGCTGGCGCCGGATGCCCGCGGAATCGAGCGAGGCATGCGGCCCGTTGTCCCAGGCCGGTTCGAGCTTTTCCAGGGCCTGGCGTGCCTGCCAGTAGTGGTCGGCCACCACCGCCACGCCCGGTGCGCCACCCGTCGATCCCTCGAACGGCACGACATAGCGCACGCCGGGCATGGCAAGCGCCGCCTTCGACTGGAAGGTCTTGAGCTTGCCGCCAAACACTGGACACATGACGACCGCCGCATACAACATGCCGGGCGGCCGCGCATCGATGGCAAAGCGTGCGCTGCCATCCGTCTTGGCGGCGATGTCATTGCGCGGTGCAGGCTTGCCAATCAGTCGATATTGCGCAGCCGGTTTGAGCGTGACGCTCGATGGCGGCGCAATGTCGCGCGCCTTCCGCGCGACTGCGGAGAAAGGCATCTGCTTGCCGCCCGGGCCGATGAGCTGGCCTTCGCGCACCGTCACCTGCGCCGCCTGCACGCCCCATTCGCGCGCAGCAGCTTCCACCAAGGCGGCGCGCGCGGTCGCGGCGGCCTCGCGCACTGGCTGCCAGCCATCGGCCACGCTGCTGCTGGCGCCGGTGATGATGAGGCCGATCTCGCGCGCGCTCTTAGCCATGATCCAGTGCAGTGCGCGCGCCCAGGTCTTGTCGGCATCGTCCGGATGCAGCGGCAGCGAGCTGTCGCCCATGGCGACGACATTGCCGTAGATGCGCTCGATGGGCGACGACTCGATGCTCACCCTTGCCAGCGGAATATCGAGCTCCTCGGCGGCCAGCATCGACAGCGCGGTGTGGATGCCCTGCCCCATCTCCACCCGCGGCATGGCGAGGATGACGTTGCCTTCCTGCGTGATCTTGATCCAGCCGTTCAGGGCGATCTGGCCGGACGTTTCAGGAAACACTGCGGGATCGMCAAGCCGGCTGCGCGGGGGCATCACGCCCCAGCCCACCACCAGCGCGCCGCCAAGGCCGAGCGCCCCCAGCAGGAATCGGCGCCGCCCGCGGCGCGGGGTCGTTGCGTTGGCGTTCATGCGCGGCCCTCCCGCAGCGCCTTCGCGGCACGCTTGATGGCGGTGCGCACGCGCGGATAGGTGCCGCAGCGGCACAGGTTGGTGATGGCCGCATCGATGTCGGCATCCCCAGGGTCTGGCTGCCGGGCCAGGAGGTCCGCCGCTGCCATCAGCATGCCCGACTGGCAGTAGCCGCATTGCGGCACCTGTTCGTCAATCCAGGCCTGCTGCAGCGCGTGGCGCTTGCCCGGTGCGCTGGCCAGCCCTTCGATCGTGGTGATGCGCTTGCCGGCCACCGCCGCCACGGGCAGGACGCAGGACCGCACCGCCGCGCCATCCAGATGCACGGTACACGCACCGCAAGCCGCGACGCCGCAGCCGAACTTCGTGCCTGTCAGGTTCAGGTGGTCCCGCAACACCCACAGCAAGGGGGTGGCCGGGTCGCATTCAACGCTGACCGGCTGGTGGTTGACGTCCAGATCCATGTGTTATCTCCTTGCCCTTACCGAAATGCATGCTGGCTTGCCGCGCATGCCGAGCGCGTTGGCCGCGCAGTTGCGCAGACCATCGACGGCCCATTAGCCAGTCCTGCCTGACCGGCGCCGGCTTGCCTTGCGAAGTGTAGTGACATCGCCCGCCCCCAGGGCCGGGCTTTCCATTTCCCCTGACCGCATCCGCGACAGCACCCTCCTCGCGTTGGTGGCGCAGTCAATATCCTCAGGCTTCGCCTCGATCTCCGCCAGCAGTGCGACGAGGTGCGCCTTGCTCTGCGCAAGCCGCGCCTCCAGCGCCTCGATGTCCTGCACCTTGCCGCGGAGCGTTTCAATCAACGAGCCATGCTTCCAGTGCGCCAGGTCGGGCGGTAGCAGCGTACGAATCTCGTCGAGACTAAAACCGGCCTGCTGCGCAGCCGCGATCAGGTCGAGCACCAGCACCGTTTGAGGCGGATAGGTCCGGTAACCGTTCGGCTGACGCTCGACCTTCAACAGGCCGATGCCTTCGTAAAAGCGGATGCGCGAAGGGGCAAGGCCAGTGCGCTCCGCCAGTTCCCCGATCTTCATGCTCGCCACACTCCTCAAACAATTTGAAGTCGCCCTCAAGAATCTCCGGCTCTAACCGTCAGTTAAAACGCGCTACCCAACCTAACGGCAGGGCTCAGCGTTTGGCCAACGCCATCTTGGCTTGCAGGCTGGATGAGCGGGCATCTTTCAGGTGCTTCGTCATATCACCTCGAAGCGCAAACCAGCATGGCGCGTCAGGCGGTCGATAAAGCGCTCGTCGAATATCGTCGCCGGTGTCCAGAAGCCGCCACCGCGCCCGATCTTGGTACCGTTCTTAACGTGGTCCAGTGCCAGACTGGCCGCCGCCTGGCCGAGTATCTTGCTAGTGGAGCCATAACCCGGATCGCGATCACCGGTGACTTTCACACGTAAGGTCTGCCCCCCTTCGGTTCGACCCAGGAAGCGTAGATCGTAGCGACCGGCCAACTGTGCCGCAGGGCTGGGCCCTTCACCGGGCTTGGGCAACAAGAAGCGCTCCATMACGCCGCGTATGGGGCTGATGACGGCTCCCACCATGAACGCACCGAGACCCGCCACGATCGTCAGTGCGGTCAAGCGGCCTTTGAAACCCACCCCTGTCAGCAGCGCTTCGTCATACGTGAACGGATTGCCATAGGCCTTGCCTGACAAGGCGTTGGATCGGTGAACCACGCGCTCATTGATCGCCGCCATGACGAAGGGGGCTATCCAGGCATCGAAGTCAGTATCGAATTCGGCGGCGCTAACGTAGTGCTGGCGTGCCGTGAAACCGTGGCCTCTGGGGCAAAGTGCATAGGGGTTGACCAGCTCCTTGCGCAAGGAAGGATCGGCAGCGGCCTCCTTGACCACATTGATCATGCTGGCCACCGTGCCGCCTGAAGCGCCACCCTTGATTGTCTTGACGCGCATCTTGACATGGGCGGCCGGGGCACCAAAATGCCGCATCGCCTGTCGCTGCAAGAAATAGACGCCCATGTCGGAGGGCACCGAATCGAAGCCGCAGCAATGCACAATGCGCGCCCCCGATTGCCGGGCCGTGGCCTCATATTTCTCGATCATCCGCTTGATCCACTKGGTCTCGCCGGCGAGGTCGCAGTAGTCCGTGCCACTTGCAGCGCACACCTTGATCAGCGGTTCGCCATACAGCGCGTAGGGGCCGACGGTGGACACCACCACCCGGGTCTGCGCGCACAGGGCTCGCAACTGGGCTTCGTCAGCAGCGTCCGCCACGATGATGGGCAGGGACTGCCCCGCCGCGCCCAGCGAGCGCCTGACGTCCTCGAGCTTCGCTTCGGATCGGCCCGCAATGGCCCAGCGCAAGGTTTCAGCCTGACCAGCGAGGTATTCGGCCAGGTACCGCGTCAGGATCTGACCAACAAAGCTGGTGGCGCCAAATACGACGACGTCATAGCCTGGGGCGGTCATGGACGTTTCCTTGCGGCGCTGATTGCCGAGGGGCTGGAATTCAAGCCTTCCGGCTCACCTTCCGTCGGTCCGAATTCGATCCGCGTGAACCGCCTATGCATATTCATTGCGTTTTCTCGATGATTGACCCTGTACGCGGTACCTGAGACAAGCCGATCAACAGTGGGCAGCCAACACTTTAAGGTTAAACACAACTTTAAGGTCAAGCATCCAGATGCGGATAGTTCGGGTTGGTCTCATTTCGGTCACCTTGTGGGGCCAAACAGCCGCCAGTCGGCGTCCAGTTCTCGCAGCCATCCACGGCGATGCTCACACGTCACCTCAAAAAAGGGGTTGACCTTAAAGTTGACTTCAACCTTAAAGTCAAGCCACGACAAACGAGGTGACCCCATGAACGTGTTCGACAAGTTGATCCTCCGTAACGGTTCAACCGTTCCGAATCGCATCGCCAAAGCCGCCATGGAAGAGAACATGGCGGACGCTGACCACGCCCCCTCCGAGGCGCTGATGCGCCTGTACAAGGCTTGGGCAGAGGGGGGTGCCGGCCTGCTGATGACCGGCAATGTGATGGTGGACAGCCGTGCCATGACAGGGCCCGGCGGCGTCGTGCTGGAAGACGCCAGGCACCTGGACCGGTTCAAGCGCTGGGCACGGGTCGGCCGATCCAAGGAGGCGCAGTTCTGGCTGCAGATCAACCATCCCGGCCGCCAGATGCCTGCCAATCTGGGGCAGCCCACCTGGGCTCCCTCCGCTGTGGCAATGAACCTGGGCAATATGTCCAAGCACTTCAACACGCCGCAGGCGATGACGCAGGAGGTTATCGAGGACGTGATCCAGCGCTTTGCCCGTACGGCGCAACTGGGGGAACAGGCAGGTTTCACGGGCGTCGAAATTCACGCGGCGCACGGCTACCTKCTGAGCCAATTCCTCTCGCCGCTGAGCAACCAAAGAACAGATGCGTGGGGTGGCCCGCTGGAGAACCGCGCCCGCCTGCTCTTTGAGATCGTCAAGGCCGTACGCGCCGTGGTTTCGCCCGGATTCGCAGTTGCCGTCAAGCTGAACTCCGCCGACTTCCAACGTGGCGGCTTCAGCGCGGATGACGCCCGCCAGGTTGTGAAGCTGCTCAACGAGCTCGCCGTTGACCTGGTCGAGTTGTCGGGAGGCAGCTATGAGGCCCCGGCCATGCAGGGTGACGCCCGCGACGGCAGCACGCTCGCCCGCGAGGCCTACTTTGTCGAGTTCGCCCACGACATCCGCGCGGTGGCGAAGATGCCGGTGATGGTCACAGGCGGCATCCGCCGTCGGCCGGTGGCCGAGCAAGTGGTCAAGAGCGGCGTGGACATGGTTGGCATCGGGACCGCCCTGGCCATCGACCCCAATCTGCCGCGCGACTGGCGTGCGGGCAAAGACAGTGCGCCTGCGTTGCTGCCGATCAGTTGGAAGAACAAGCCGCTGGCCTCATTGGCCAATATGGCGGCAGTCAAGTTTCAACTGCGCAAGCTCAGCCGGGGCAAGGCCACTGATCCCAAGGTGTCACCGCTGCGCGCGCTGATCCTGCAGCAGGTGTCCAACGCATGCCGCGTCCGCCAATACCGGCGCTGGATGGCTCAGCGCGTCCATGCCTGACAGTCTGACTGAAGGAGCCGTCATTCACCGCCATGTTCGCTGGCCCCGCAGCCGGAACGCCCCGTGTGCCAGGAGACGCCTTGCTTTGTGGCCGATGTGCGCCGCAAAGCGCAAGCGGCTCTCACGCGTGCAGCCAGAAAAGCGACAGCCCTGCACGCCGGTCGGCTATCATGCCATTCCTCTCCGAAGTGGCCCCCTATGATTTCCGTCCGTAATGTCACGCTGCGTCGTGGCGTCAATGTCGTACTCGACCTCGCGTCCGTCACTTTCAACCCCGGCGAAAAGATTGGTCTTGTCGGCCGCAATGGCGCCGGCAAGTCGTCCTTCTTCGCCCTTCTCAACGGCACGCTGCACGAAGACAGCGGCGAGTTCTCGATTCCCGCTGCATGGAAGATGGGCCAGGTCGCGCAGGAGATGCCGGAGACCGAGCAGAGCGCGACCGACTTCGTAGTCGAGGGTGACACCGCGCTGTTGGCCGCGCAGGCCGAAGTAGCCGCCGCCGAGGCCAGCGACGACGGCATGCGCATGGCGCACGCCTACATGGCCCTGCACGACGCCGGTGCACACGATGCCCCCGCACGTGCCCAAGCGCTGATCCTGGGCCTTGGCTTCAGTGCTGCGCAGCTGAGCCAACCGGTCAACAGTTTCTCCGGCGGCTGGCGCATGCGACTGCAACTGGCGCGCGCGCTCATGTGCCCGTCCGACCTGCTGCTGCTCGACGAACMGACCAATCACCTGGACCTCGACGCGCTGGTCTGGCTGGAAGCCTGGCTCAAGCGCTATCCAGGAACCCTGGTAGTGATCAGCCACGACCGCGAGTTCCTCGACGCGGTGACGCAGGTGACGGTGCACGTCGACAATGCCAAGCTCGTGCGTTATGGCGGCAACTACAGCAAGTTCGAAGACATGCGCGCTGAGCAACTCATATTGCAGCAGGCCGCGGTGGCCAAGCAGGCAGACAAGATCGCCCACCTGCAGAAGTTCATCGACCGTTTCAAGGCCAAGGCCTCGAAGGCGAAGCAGGCGCAGAGCCGGGTCAAGGCGCTCGAACGCATGGAGAAGATCGCACCGGTGCTTGCCGACGCAGAGTTCACCTTCGAGTTCAAGGAGCCGCTCAACGTCCCGAACCCGCTGTTGTCGATGCTGGACGCGAGCTTCGGCTACCCGGCGCCGACCGACGCACTGCCGGGCACGCCGCCCACGGTCATCGTGCGGGGCATCAATCGTTCCGTGCTGGCCGGGCAGCGCATCGGCATTCTCGGTGCCAACGGTCAAGGCAAGTCCACGCTGGTGAAGACGGTGGCGCACGCGCTGGCGCCGATTTCCGGCGAAATCAGCGAAGGCAAAGGCCTGAATATCGGCTACTTCGCACAGCAGGAACTCGACGTGCTGCGCCTGCTCGACACGCCGATGGAACACATGATCCGCCTTGCCAAGGACACGCCGGCGCACATGCGCGCCCCCGGCCAGAGTGGCACCGAACAATCCCTTCGCACCTTCCTCGGCACATTCAGCTTCAGCGGCGACATGGTCCATCAGGCGGTTGGCACGATGAGCGGCGGTGAAAAGGCGCGGCTCGTGTTGTGCATGATCGTGTGGCAGCGCCCCAACCTGCTGCTGCTCGACGAGCCTACCAACCACCTCGACCTGGCCACACGCGAAGCGCTAGCCATGGCGCTCAACGAATTCGAAGGCACTGTGATGCTGGTCAGTCACGACCGGGCCCTGCTGCGCGCCGTATGCGACGAGTTCTGGCTGGTCACCAAGGGCGGCGTCGAGCCCTTCGACGGGGATCTGGACGACTACCAGCAGTTCCTGCGCGACGAAGCCCGTCGCATGCGCGAGCAGGCTGCCGCAGAGTAGGAGGTCATCGCCTGAAATGGTGAGCTTCACAGGATTCAGCGTGAAGGTCACCATTGAGCGCCTCGAGACTGATACGAACTTCGGCGCCGAGATCGTTCTCGGACTCACTTCGCCCACTTTGTTTCGCTGGATCGAACGGCAGAGATGGGGTGAGGATTCAACCGGTCAACGCAACACACTGAAGGCTGCGTGAGCAGTGAGGGGTGTTGCATCGACCGGTTGAATCCTCATTCGGAAGCTGACGCCGGAGCCGTGCTGGGGCGAACGACGGCGGCGGGTCGGTTGCCATCGTTGCGACAATCAGCCGCTCCCGGCCATGGCCGGCCCTCGCTAGGCAGCACTCCCGCGTGCGGTCAGATGCCACTGAACTGCCCCGGATTAGTGGGCGAGAAGTGGTAAACAGGGCCTTACCCTAAGCCGCTACAGCGCAACAATTCTAGTGGCGGCGAATGCCACTGCCCAATGTGTGAGAATCGCCGCCATTAACGCCGCGACTAGCGGGCCGGTTCTCTCGACGCGCGTGCTTAGCACGAACCCCAACACGCCAAACAGAACCGGTGGAACGGGTATCAACAGGATCAAGCCAAACAGCATCCGCGCATCAGCAGGGCACACGTCTATTCCAACGCATGTCCCAGGCTGCGGCGTGCATAGCCGCAGGAACATGTCACAGAGGTACGCATCAATGACGGAAGATCCGACGACACTTGCCAAGCCGACGCCGACAAATGCGATCGTCACGACGAAGCGCCACCTGCTCACTTGATTTCCCAAAAGAGTATCTCCGTTGATCGACCGAGGTCCGACCATCCATAGCGGGTGCCGGGAAAGAACGCATCCCACCCCAAGCTGCGGCCGATTGTTGAAACGACGCCGGGAGTACTGCTGATCGTCAGCCGCGACCCATTCCACAGGTCAATGTGACCGCCGCTAGCGTTCCCAGCCGTTTCGCCATCGCGCCTCCAATAGTTCCTGAACGCAACGATACCAGTGCGTCCCGCGATCTTCTTTTGCCAATCAGACCCGTTGATGTTTTCCGGTGCGCCGATGCCAGCCATTGGCTTGAGCCGCAGCCAGTTCGCCATCTCGGAAGCCAGAACGGCTGTGCGCTTTCCTTCCAGGCGAATCTGGCCCTTGCCGCGGAACGACTTCATCTCGATGCCAACCTTGTGCAGGGTGACGCTCATCCGAATCGCGCATTGATTTTCAAAGCCCGCCGGCACATCTCCTGTCTTGGGATCGACGTATGGCGTTCCTCCCGGATAGGCCGCCCACAATTCGGAAAATGTGACCCTCCTGAGCGGCACCTCGGCCTGGGAGTCCACTTTTGTATTGGTTGGCACCAGTTTTTTCTTGTTAGCCATCCTCGTCTCCAAGGTGCTTTGCGAGCGCTTCATCCCCCCAATAGACTGTCAACGAACCGGTGGTCATCGTAGCAATGCGAGGCAGCCGGCCCTGCTCATCCGTGTGGCCAAACAATCCGCGGCCATCTGACGTTTCCACAAAATACGGGTAATCGGCAATGGGCCCGCTCGGGCTCACCGCTATCACCAGTTCGTCGAAGCTCTCCGGTACCGGCACTCCCGTAGTTGTGAATCCCGCATTACCGGAGCCGCGCAACCCGGATGCCCCGGCGCGCGCCCCCATATCCTCGAACCACTTTTCGCCGGCAACCAAAGCAACGATGCGCGGCGGCGTGGGGCACCGGCACAGGACAACATCGCCGTCCAGGGCAACCTCGCCCATGAACTGCATCCGGCGCGGCCCGCCCGCCTTCGCAATCGTGCCGGTGCTCTTGCAAGCTTCGCAGTAAGCCTGGCCTCCGATCAGTGCGGCCTGGTGGCCGGGATCACCAAAGGTACAAGCTGGGCCTGCATAGGGCAGGATCTTCCCACCGGGCTCCAGTACGTCGCCAACGCAGGCAATTCTTCGCCTCATGGTTGGACCTCCCGAATGTCGATGTGCTGTTTGTCTTCCTGCATATGATCTCCCTCGGGATGGGTTATGTGCGCAAATGCGCCCMCCCCATTTGGGCGTACTGCATCACGGAGATCAATGAGACTGGTCCGAATTTGTACTGAGAAATTTCTTTGTCTGTGCTGCACGTTTCCTACATGGGATCTGAGAGCGGTACCGACCACACCGACCCAAAGCCCCACTCGACGATCTCACGCTATACTCTCTCTCGTCGCTGCAACCACAGCGACCGGGATTGGAAGCCCGAACAAAGGCGGACCGCGCCGCCGCCTGGCGTTTTCATTGACAGGAGACCGCACCATGCGCCTCTTTGCATTCGACCATTCCGGCTTCCCACCCGCATGCTCAGCGTCACCCCTTTCCATCGCCGTCCTCCGCAAAGCGCAAGCAAAGCACAAGGAGACGCCCAATGGATAACCCCCGCCAACACACCCGCTACGGCCTCACCGCCGAATACCGCAACGCGGACATCCACCTGAGTTCACGGGTGCTCTGCGAAACCCCGCTGAGCCTGGCCGTCGAAAAATCGGCCCAGCTCTGCGCCCTGCTCTTCCTGACCCGTGACAATGCCGAATCCGGCGTCTTCGGCGACCTGAACCCGGAGATCCAGAACCGGGTTCTGTCGCTGGCCGCCGGACTGGCGCATGAGACGCTGGTGTTGAGCGAACTGGCCGCGCAGTGCGAGGCTAACGTGCAAGTAGCGTAGTGTGATGAGGGCTGGCCTGCGGGCCAGCCCCATACCTCGACGAGCACGATAGAACACAGCCGCCTACACGGACCGTGAGGTGTCGCAGAGAAATTCCTTGCGCTAGCCCGCGCTTCGAATACGATGTGGTCCTGATTCTCAAACGGCACTCTTTTCTGGCATGACACAAGGCAAGGCAGACCACACGGCGCACGAATGGTTCGACTCCATCGAGCAGCGCGTTGTCGTGCTCGCGAAGCCCGTTGGCCACTTGCTGGAGTGCTGTCTCGCGCTGACCCTGCAGTGCAAGAATCTGCGCAACACGATCCACTATGTCGTGCGCAATGTCCTTACCGCCTACACATGGGATGTCAGTAGCGAATGCTGGCGGCGGAAGAGCGAACTTCACACCGCGCAACAGGCGGCGATCGACTGCTTCAGCCAGGTAATCAAAGAGCTAAACGCCGCCCGCGAAGCGAAGTACCTGGCGATCAAGGACGCTGGCGGCGAGAAGGCCGACAAGGCAAAGCTCACCATCATCCCGGAGCTCGGCCTGACCGTGCAGAACATCTATCGCACTGCCATCGACCTGACGGTGCTAGACAACGTCGCCAAGCTCTGGCCCGATCAGCATGGCAACGTGGTCTATCGCCGCCTGCCGGCCAAAGCCGCCCAACTTGTCGTGGCCCGCTATAAGGATGGGTGGTCCGGATACTTCGAGGCGAAGAAGGTCTATGAGGCCAAGGGGCCTGGCGCCGCTGCCATKACGGGGGCACCGAAGCCGCCCAACTACCTGGCCAAACGCGAGCACTTCGTCCTGGAACTGCCGCTGACGCAGATCGGGCCAACGCTGATCGGTCTCGGTGATCGAAAAATCCCGGTCAACTTTGAGGAATCCCTGTCGCTGACAGCCGGGCAAATGGAGGCGTGGAACGCCTACCGAGTCGGCGAGCAAGTGGAGCGTGCCTGCGCAAAGCGCGGCATTCTGGCCAGCGCGGCGCAGCACTTGCGCATGGTTCCTAAGGGGAAATCCGTCAAGTTCGAGGTTGTGGTGCGGGTGAAAAGCCGGATCCCGTCAACGTCGCTGCTTGCGCAAATGAAGCAGTCGTTGGGCAAGGTGATGGACGGCTCAGCCAGCAGACGAAACGAGGCCTTGCGTGGTGCGGTGGCGAGCGTCGATGTCCCGGCCGCCGGCGGCGATCGCGGACTGAACAATACCCTGACGCTCGCCTTCACGACCGGTCACAACGCAGAAGTCATCAGCGGTGGCAGGCTCGATGAGGTACTGGGTCGACTGGACGAGGCGCTCGATAACCTGAAGTCAAAGCTGACCACACCAGAGGTCCGGGCGCTACAGCAACGTAAGGAGGATCTGGCGTTGGCGGGGTCCAGCCTCACGCGTCGCGAGCGCATCGAGTTCACGCAAGGGCTGAAGGCGATCTATGCTAACCCGGAGTATCGGGAACTGCGTGGCGCGCGGGAGCGCTGGCTGAACGATTACTTCCATAAGCTGAGCCGTGGCGTGGTGAACCTTTGCGCTAAGCGCGGCGTGCAGGTGATTGCTCTGGGGCAGAACAAGGGCTGGAAGGTCGAGTCGAACATGGGCGTCACGCAAAACCGGCGCTTGGGGCGGGCGCCGCTGACGCGCCTGATCGAGATGATCCGCTACAAGGCGGAAGCCCTCGGCATGGTTGTCGTGACGACCGAGGAGTCCTACACCAGCAAAACGAGTTTCGTCAGCAACGAGCCGCTGCGAAGTTTCGAAGAGGAAAAGCCGAAAAGGCAGAGGAATCAAAAGAATCTTGAGGCTGCCTCGCAGCCGCTGTCGGCGCAAGCCGGCACACCCAAGGCCCAGCCAACTGCGTTGGGCCGGCGTCTGAAGGACAAAGAACGGAATACGTTCGTCAATAACCAGGAAACCGGACGCCTGGCGCGTGTGCATGCGGATGTGAATGGTGCATTCAACGTTTTGAGAAAGGTATTTAAAGGCTTCGCTCACCACCGTAAGCTGAGCCTGAACTACCGGCTATCACGCGTGAGCCCGAGGCTTGGGCTCACTGCCATTCGGTTGACGGGCGGAGGCCGTTCCTCCGATTTGGGAACAGCGGGGAGCAGTAACAGGCGAAGTCCCCGCGACTTCATACTCTCAGCTCGCGCTGCGGAATGATGAAACAAGCCTACAATAGCGGTCTTCGCCGCTGCTGCGGCTCGCATCCCGCATTTACCGCCATCGGCCGCCCGGCCCGGCCCTGCATTCGCGCCATGTCCCTGATTCTGCAAAGTCCCGCCCCGCTGTCCGCCAACGATATCGACGCCATCCGCGCCATCGCCCAGGCTCCCACGCTCGCGCTGCGCGCCGAGTCCGTGGCGGCCGCCGATGCCAGCGCCGCGCTGACGCCCGCCCTGCGCGAAGCGCTGGACGCCTACTGCGGCCCGCGCAGCATCGACTGGGCCATCGTGCCCGCCGGCCGCAAGCTCTCGGACTTCAAGCTGGTGGCGATGGATATGGACTCCACGCTGATCACCATCGAGTGCATCGACGAGATCGCCGATTTCTGCGGCCTCAAAGCGGAGGTCTCGGCGATTACCGAGGCCGCCATGCGTGGCGAGATCACCGACTTCAACGAGAGCCTGCGCCGCCGCGTGGCCCTGCTCAAGGGGCTGGACGCCAGTGTGCTGGACCGTGTCTATGAAGAACGCCTGCGCCTGTCGCCCGGCGCGGAGAACATGCTGCAGACCGTGCAGGCCCTGGGCATGCGCACCTTGCTGGTTTCGGGTGGTTTTGTGCATTTCACCGAAAAACTCAAGCCCCGCCTGAAGCTCGACGTGACCCGCGCCAATACGCTGGAGATCGTCGATGGCAAGCTCACCGGCCAGGTGCTGGGCGAGATCGTCAATGCCGACGTCAAGGCCCGCACGGTGCAGGAAGTGTGCGCGCAGATCGGCGCGGACCCGTCCCAGGCCATCGTCATGGGCGATGGCTCCAACGACCTGAAGATGATGGCCGTGGCCGGCCTGTCGGTGGCTTTCCGGGCCAAGCCCGTGGTGCGTGCGCAAGCCAGCGTGGCATTCAACCACGTTGGGCTGGATGGCTTGCTCCAGCTTTTCCCGCATTAACTGCCGCTGCCTGCGCCCGGCACAGGCGGGCTCCACGCAGCGCGCTTGCGAATTGAAATACGAATTATTATCATCTGGCTTTGTAAGAAATTACTGAGCCCGCCATGCAAGTGTTTGCCGTGCTGCTGGGGTTGGGTGGCGCATGCTGCCTGTACCTGGCATCGCCCAACCAGCGGCTGTTGCTGCTGCCGCTATCCGTGCCCGCCACGGCACGAAGCCGCCGTGCGCGCCTGTGCTGGCTGGCCACCCTTTMGATCGCCGCCTCGGCGTGGGCATGGAGCCTGACGCAGGGCTGGCCGGCCGCGATCGCGGCTACGCTCGCCACGGTTGGCACCGGCCTGTCCTTGTGGCCTTTTGCCGGTGCTTACCGCGATGCGCGGCGCCAGCGCCTCGCCCAGGCCGGCTGATGAAAGCCGCCTCCACTCCCCAAAACGTCCGCAGCAACCGCAAACCCAAGCCTGGCATGGGCACCAAGTGGCTGGCCGGCACCCTGCTGGGCCTGCCGCTGGCGGTCGCGCTATCCGCCCTTGGCGTCATCTGGCTGCCCGGCGGCTGGCAAAGCGGCGCCATCGGCGCGATCCTCGCCTGCCTGCCGATCTGGGTGGCCATCCTCTGCGCCAGCCTGCTCTTGCCCACCAGCCGCGCGGCCTGGCTCTGGCTCGCGGCTGGCAACCTGATCGCTTACGGCGGACTGTGGGCATGGCGCCTGCTGCTTACCCCCGGCGCGGCATGAACCAGCGCACCAGGAACCCCGCATGAAAGCCGCAACCCTGCGCTTGTACCAAACCCTGCACACCTGGGTCGGCCTGATGGCCGGCTGGGCCCTCTTCATCGCTTTCTTCGCTGGCGCGATCACCGTCTTCCACGAAGAACTGCACGCCTGGCAATCGCCGCAGCGCACCGCCGCGCATAGCCCGGCCACCCAGCCGGCCAACCCTGCCGCGCTCGACCGCTTCATGCAGGCCCTGGTGGCGGCGCATCCCACGAGCGCAGCCAGCGCCTACGTGACGTTGCCGACGGAGCACGAGCCTGGTTTCACGGCCTACTGGCAGGGCCAGGCCGGCGAGTGGCACATCACTACCTCCGCCATGATTGACGGGGGCAAGACCACGCCCAAGGACATCGCGCTCGACGCGGCGCCCGAAGAATTGGCAGCATTCATCAACAGCCTGCACTACACGCTCGGCGTGCCAGTGGCCGGCGGCTACTTCATGGGCGTTATCGCGGTGCTGTATGGGCTGGCGCTGGTGTCGGGCGTGCTGCTGCACCTGCCGCGGCTCAAGCCCGACCTGTTTGCCATCCGGCCGGGGCGCAATCTCAAGCGCTTCTGGATGGATGCGCACAACGTCGTCGGACTGTTCAGCCTGCCCTTCCACCTGGTGTTCGCCATCACCGGCGCGGTGCTATGCCTGGGCTTGGTGCTGGTGATGGTGTTCAACGTCATGGCCTTCGATGGCAAACTGTCCGAGGCGTTGCCGCGCCTGACCACCGCCTCGCCGGAACTGAAGGCATCGGGCCGCGCAGCGCAGCCCCTGCCGGCCGCTACGTTGCTGGCGGCGGCACGCGCCAGCGCGGGTGAGCGGTTCACGCCGCTGTCGGTGCGCTATCAGCACTACGGCGACGCCAACGCGTTGGTCGAGATTCGCGGCGACAGCGCACGCGTCCTTGGCAACTACGGGTCGGTGTCGGTACGCGCTGCCGCCGGCCAGCCGGACAGCGGCAGCGTGCTGGCGGACCAGACCGCCGCCGGGCGCGACAGCAACCATGCCATCTTCAGCATGATCTACGCGCTGCACTTTGGCACCTACGGCGACCTGGCCCTGCGCCTGGTCTACCTGCTGGCGGGACTGGCAGGGGCCTTCCTGTTCTATTCCGGCAACCTGCTGTGGATCGAATCGCGCCGCAAACCCCGGCAGCAGGCGCAGCCGCGCGTGCACCGTCTGCTGGCGCAGGCGACGGTCGGCGTGTGCATCGGTTGCTGCATCGGCGTGGCGGCGGCCTTCTGCAGCGCCCTGCTCTGGCCCGCGTGGGCTTCCAGCCACACCTACTTCCCGGTCTTTTTCGCGGCCCTTGGGTGGGCTCTGTTACGTGCGCCGGCACGCGCCGCGATCGAGCTGCTGTGGGCCGCGGCCGTTGCCGCATTGCTGGTGCCGCTGGTCAATGCGCTGGTGACAGGGGACTTCCTGTGGCGCGCCGCGCTGGCCGGGCACTGGGCCGTGGCGGGCTTCGATATCGGTGCGCTGGCGCTGGCCTGCGGCTTTGCCGCGCTGGCCTGGGTGACGCAGCGCCGTGCGCGCAACGGCCTGCCCAACTCGGTGTGGGCCATGCAAAGGAAGCCTCGCCCTGATGTGGCGGACACTGCCGCAGTGGGATCGACGGCTGGCTAGGATGACAAAAAGGCAAAAAAGGGCCGCCCCGGACACAGTCGGGGGCGGCCCTTTTCATTTCATGCCACCAGGCGGGCTTCCATCGCGCCGCGCAGGTCGGCGATCAGGTCGCGGGTATCCTCCAGCCCGATATAGAGGCGTACCAGCTCGCCGGCGTTCTCCCAGCCAACGGGCGGCCAGCTGCCTTGGGGCCGCATGGTCTGGACGTGGTACGGCACTGCCAGGCTATGCGCGCCGCCCCAGGACCAGCCAATCGCGAACAGGCGCAAGGCCTCGACAAAGGCATCGACCTGGGCGCGCGTGTAGCGCGCATGCAGCACGATCGAGAACAGGCCCGTGGCGCCGCTGAAATCGCGCAGCCAGAAGTCGTGGCCGGGACAGTCCGGCAGCGCCGGGTGCATGACCTTGACCACTTCCGGGCGCTGGTTCAGCCACTCGGCCACTTCGCGCGCGGCGCGGTCGTGCGCCGCCAGCCTGACCGGCATGCTCGGCAGCGAGCGCAGCACCAGATAGCAGTCGTCGGCCGACACGCCCCAGCCCATCAGCATGCGGGTGCGCTTGATGCGGTCGTGGAGTTTATCGTCTGCGGTCAGCACCGCGCCCATCAGCACGTCGCTGCCGCCCGACTGGTATTTGGTAAGCGCCTGCACCGAGATGTCGATGCCCTTGTCGAACGGCCGGAAATATACGCCGGCGGACCAGGTGTTATCGATGGCGGTGAGCACCCCGCGCGCCTTTGCCGCGGCCACGATGGCCTCGGTGTCGGGGATTTCCATCGTCACCGAGCCCGGCGACTCCATCCAGATCAGACGGGTGTTGGGGCGGATCAGCCCGGCAATGCCCGCGCCGATCATGGGGTCGTAATAGCGGACGGAGACACCGAAGTCCCGTGCCAGCCATTCGCCGTGCTCGCGGTTGGGGCCGTAGACGTTATCCGGGACGAGCACGTCGTCGCCCGACTTGACCAAGGCGAAGTAGACCTGCGAGATCGCGGCCAGCCCCGACGGCAGCAACAGCGTATGGCGCGCGCCTTCGATCAGCGCGAGGTGCTGGCACAGCGCCTCGCTGGTGGGCGTGGCGTGCAGGCCATAGCGCCAGTAGGTGGTGGCACCGTCGCCATGCGCGCGCAGCTCCGCCAGGTTGCGGAACACCACGGTGGAACCACGATGGGTAGCTTGGGAAAACGAGGCGAACCCCGGCGCGATATCCAGCTCTGGCTGGACGGCCATGGTCGCCAGGTAGGCGGGTTGGGAAGCGGGCTGCTCGGGTGGCTGGCGGTCGGACACGGCGATTCCTTGTCTGGCGATAACTCGATGAACGGTCGAGCTTACCAGCATTCGGGTGCGCGTTGGCCCACCTGGCGGGCCCGCCCCTGTCCACCCCGGCTTGACGCTACCGGCCGGAAATCGAGGACTTCGGCGCGGGCGGGGCGTAGGTAATGCCGCTGTTGGGGGTCATGTCGAAGGGCGGGATCACCAGCACGCCCAGTGGCCGGATCATGAAGGGGAGCACGATGGCCGGGTTGACCGGATCGGTCCAGTTGCCGTGCACGATGCCGGCACCGTCGATGGTGCCTTCCCAGTTGCCCGTGACATGCGTGCCGTCATTGGACTCCTCCATCAGGAAAGCGCCGTTCTCGAATTCGCCGGCCAGCAACCGCACACCGCCGGCACGGCCAACGCTGTACTCACCGCGCACGCTGTCGCGCTCGTCGGGCTTGGGGCCCAGGCGCAGGCGCACCGGCTGGTCGCCGAGCGTGCCCACGTAGACCGGCAGCGATGCGTACTCCGGCCGCGGCGCGAGCGCCTTGGGCGCGGGCCCGGTCGAAAGCTGCGTACCGCGCCGCGACTCGCCCTCGCGGATGGCCTGGTTGATCCCGAAACCCTGCACCTGGCTGGCATCGCTGGCGACATTGGCGGTGCCGGGCGTGCCGGTGGACAGCTCGGTACCGCCGGCGGCCAGCGCGGCGCCGGCCAGCGTTGCCGCGGCCAGCCCGGCTGCCAGGGACAGGGAAACGGGAAGTGGCAAGGACATGGACAAAGGCAAGGACAGAGTCGCTACGCGCCGCAAGGCAGCCTCAGGTTCAGAGTCGTTCGAAAATCGCCGCGATGCCCTGGCCACCGCCAATGCACATGGTCACCAGTGCATAGCGGCCTTGCACGCGTTGCAGCTCATACAAGGCCTTGACGGTGATCAGCGCGCCGGTGGCGCCGATCGGGTGGCCCAGGGAGATGCCCGAGCCGTTCGGGTTGACCTTGGCCGGATCGAGGCCGAGCGCCTTGGTGACTGCGCAGGCTTGCGCGGCAAAGGCTTCATTGGCTTCGATCACGTCGAGGTCAGCCACGGTCAGGCCAGCACGTTCCAGTGCCTTCTTGGTGGCCGGCACGGGACCGATGCCCATGGTCTTGGGATCGACGCCGGCATGCGCATAGGAGACCAGGCGCGCCATCGGCTTGAGGCCGCGCTTCTCGGCCTCGGCACGCTCCATCAGCACCACCGCGGCGGCGGCATCGTTCAAGCCCGAGGCGTTGCCCGCGGTTACCGTGCCGTTCTCCTTGACGAAGACCGGCTTGAGCTTGGTCATGTCTTCCAGGACCGCGTCGTGGCGCACGTGCTCGTCGGTGTCGAAGGTCACGTCGCCCTTGCGGCCCTTCAGCGTGACCGGCAGGATCTGGTCCTTGAAGTGGCCCGCGCGGATCGCCACCGATGCGCGGCGGTGCGACTCCAGCGCGGCTTCGTCCTGCTGGCCGCGGGAAATGTCGTATTCCTTGGCCACATTCTCGGCGGTGACGCCCATGTGGATGCCGTGGAACGGGTCGTGCAGCGCACCCAGCATCATGTCGAGCATCTTGGCGTCGCCCATGCGTGCGCCCCAGCGGGCCGACTGCGCCAGATACGGTGCACGGCTCATGCTCTCCGCGCCGCCGCCGATGGCCACATCGGCATCGCCCAGCAGGATGGTCTGCGCCGCGCTGACGATGGCCTGCAGGCCCGAGCCGCACAGGCGGTTGACGGTCAGGGCCGGCGCGTCGATGGTGACGCCGCCCTCCACTGCCGCCACCCGGCCAAGGTACATATCCCGGGGCTCGGTCTGGATGACGTTGCCGAACACCACATGGCCGACGTCGTCGCCGCTGACCTGCGCGCGGGCCAGCGCTTCGCGCACGACCATGGCGCCCATCTGGGTCGGGGAAAGATCCTTCAGGCTGCCGCCAAAGGTACCGATCGCGGTCCGAACGCCGCTCACCACCACCACTTCACGTGTCATTTTGTGTCTCCTGGGCTGATGTTGCAGCGCACAGTATAGCGGCGCGCACGCCAAAACGAACGATCGTACTTTTACCTATCCGGACCGACGGCTGCTGGCAGCCTCAGACTTCGCCCCACAAGTCGTGGCCATCCGCGCCGGTGATCTTCACCGAGACGAATTCGCCGACCTTGTAGCGCGGCGCGCCCTGCGCCGGCGGGTCGATATAGACCAGGCCGTCGATCTCCGGCGCGTCGGCCGACGAGCGGCCGATGCCGCCGTCCTGGTTGATCTCGTCGACCAGCACGCGCAGGGTCTGGCCGACCTTGCGCTGCAGGCGCCGGGCGGACACTTCCTCGGCCACTTCCATGAAGCGCGCGCGGCGCTCTTCGCGGACTTCGTCGGGCAAGGCGCCCGGCAGGTCGTTGGCCGTGGCGCCGTCCACCGGCGAATAGGCGAAGCAGCCCACGCGGTCCAGCTCAGCTTCGGCGATGAAGTCCAGCAGCGTCTGGAACTCTTCCTCGGTCTCGCCGGGGAAGCCCGCGATAAAGGTGCTGCGGATGGTCAGCTCGGGGCAGATCTTGCGCCAGGCCCGGATGCGGTCCATGGTCTTTTCGGCGTTKGCCGGGCGCTTCATGCGCTTGAGCACGTCCGGGTGGGCGTGCTGCAGCGGCACGTCCAGGTAAGGCAGCACGTGCCCTTGCGACATCAGCGGAATGATCTCGTCGACGTGCGGGTACGGGTACACGTAGTGCAGGCGCACCCAGGCGCCGTACTTGGCAGCCAGCTCACCCAGTGCGCCGACCAGCTCGGTCATGCGCGTCTTGAGCGGACGGCCGTCCCAGAAGCCGGTGCRGTACTTCACGTCCACGCCGTAGGCGCTGGTGTCTTGCGAGATCACCAGCAGTTCCTTGACGCCCGACTTGAACAGGTTCTCGGCCTCCAGCATGACTTCCGCCACCGGGCGCGAGACCAGGTCGCCGCGCATCGACGGGATGATGCAGAAGGAGCAGCGATGGTTGCAGCCCTCGGAAATCTTCAGGTAGGCGTAGTGCTTGGGCGTGAGCTTGATGCCGGCGGCCGGCACCAGGTCCATGAACGGGTCATGCGGCTTGGGCAGGTGCGTGTGCACGGCCTGCATCACCTCGCCCAGCGCGTGCGGGCCGGTCACGGCCAGCACCTTCGGGTGCACGGACGTGATGATGTCCTCACCCGCGGCGTTCTTCTTGGCACCCAGGCAGCCGGTGACGATCACCTTGCCGTTCTCGGCCAGTGCCTCGCCGATCGCATCCAGGCTTTCCTGCACGGCTTCGTCGATAAAACCGCAGGTATTGACGACCACCAGGTCGGCGCCGTCATAGGTGCCGCTGATGGCATAGCCMTCGGCGCGCAGCTGGGTAATGATCTGCTCGGAATCCACAAGTGCCTTTGGACATCCAAGGCTTACGAATCCCACATTTGGAATATGGTCTTTCTTGATYGTTGATTCTGAAGGGTTTTTCACGGTTACTTCCAAATGTGGGGCAAGCAGGGCGGGACATGGCCGCCCGGCGGTTCAAAGCCAATCGCGCATTTTAACCGCTCGCCCAAGTTTCTCGGCGCCTGATCCCCGACATGTCTTCGTAAACCTATCGCGACGAGGATGACATCGCTGGCATGCCCGCCAGGGCGCTCTCGATCACCGCCTGGATCGAAAGCGCATCATGCAGGCGCCGGATGGCCGCATGCAGTTCGGCGGCCTCGGGCCAGGTCCGCTTCAGATAACTGAGCCACAGTTTGACGCGCCCGTGCTCATGCAGGCATTCCGCATTGGCCTGCAGTTTCTTCAGGTAGTCGGCGATATGACGGAGCACGGCCGGCCATTCCTCGCCGGAGGCCGACCTGTCCATCAGGCCGCGTATGCGCAAGGCCAGGAACGGATCGGACACGGCGCCCCGCCCGATCATCACGTCGGCACAGCCGCTGACAGCCCGGCATCGCTCCCAGTCGGCAACCGTCCAGACTTCGCCGTTGGCAACAACCGGCACGTCCACAGCAGCATCGATCCGCGCGATCCACTCCCAGTGTGCGGGAGGCCGGTAGCCATGATCGCGCGTCCTGGCATGCACGACGAGCGAGGCTGCGCCGCCTTCCGCCAGCGCCGTGGCGCAGTCGATCGCCAGCGCGGTATCGGACACGCCGAGCCGCATCTTGGCTGTCACGGCGATGTTTGCGGGCACTGCGGCGCGAACGGACAACACGATCCGGTTCAGCAGTTCAGGGTCCGCCAGTAGCATGGCCCCGCCGCCGTGCCGGTTGAYGACTTTGGCGGGGCAGCCSAAATTCAGGTCGATGCCATGCGGCGACACGGTAGCAGCCTGGGCCGCATTGACCGCCAGCCATTCGGGATCGCTCCCGAGCAGTTGGATCACCATCGGTGTGCCGCCTGGGGTATGGCCGCCGTGGAGGATTTCCGGTGTGTCCCTCTCGTAGACGCGCTCGGGAAGCAAGGAGCCCGTCACCCTGACGAACTCGGACACACATCCGTCGTATCCTCCCGAGCCGGTCAGCACGTCGCGCAGCACATAATCAGCAAGCCCCTCCATGGGGGCAAGAAACAGCCGGCTCATGCGAAATCTGGCGTCGATGCCGGAAAACGGGAAAACGCCAAACCAACCGTCGGAACGGGCGTGGCCTCGGCGGCAAGCGCCTGGCGAATGTCTTGGGTTGCGGAGGGCATTGGGATTCGCGCTGTGCAGGCGAGTCCGCAGTATGAATCGCCACATTTGACAGGGGTAGCAGCCGCGGTGATTCCGCGCGTTACCCGAATCTGCGTGATTTTAACCGATCGCCCCGGTCAGCGAAGGAAGGTCATGCGTGTGCCGGGAATTCGCCTCCACGACAGCCCGGCCTGAAGCCACTTTGCGGGAAAGGAGGTCGCCGGCGCCGCGAGGGTTTCATGCGTTCCCCGGGGGGGGAATGGGAACGCGCAATAGGCCGGCGCGGCGTGCGCCGGCTCTACTTCTTGTCCGGCTGATTGAACGGGAACGTGCCAAACATGTTCTTGGCCTGGCTTTGCATCTGCTCCTGCATCTGCACGAACAGGTTCTTGCTCTGCTCGATGTAGTTGCTCATCATCCCTTGCATCATCGGGCCCTGCATGTTCATGAACTGGGACCACATGTCGGGGCTGAACGGCTCGCCCGAGTACAGGCCCTTGGAGTTCTCGGCCAGCTTGCTCTGGATGTCGATGAAGGCCTGGATGTTCTTTTCCAGGTAGGTGCCCATCATGCCCTGCATCGCATGGCCGTAGTACCGGATGATCTGCGACAGCATGGAGCTTGAGAACATCGGCACGCCGCCTGTCTCTTCTTCGAGAATGATCTGCAGGAGGATGCTGCGCGTGAGCTCGTCGCCGGACTTGGCGTCGATCACTTTGAAGTCTTCGGTATCCATCACGAGCTGCTTGACATCGGCTAGCGTGATGTAGGTGCTGGTCTGCGTGTCGTAGAGCCGGCGGTTTGGATACTTCTTGATCAGTCGCTCTGCGCCTTTCTTGGTGGTAGCCATCGTGCTCTATCCTTTTATCGTCGCTGTTGCATGCTGCTGCACCGCATGCTGTGCGGTGCGCAAATAGGGACCGCCAGCGGGGGATACAACGTGTTGACCTGCAACGCATGATCTATTTTGGTGCGGGCTAGCCGCTGCCCTGATTCTATGCCCAACAAGGCACTATTGAAAGCCGGACCCGTTAAGGAAAACCCGCACGGGGCAAAGGATTGCGGGTGTTTGGGGCCAGCAATGCCGCGCCACGCCCGCGCATTGGTGCGGTGCGGGGTGTGCGATGCAATATTGCTGCGGGGTGAGAGGCCTCCCGGGCGGCCCCGGAAATAAAAAAGGCCCTCCGCAGAGGACCTTCCCGAGACAAGAAACCATCCAGGAAAACGAGGGATGGCTTGCCGGTCATCACCCCATGTGCAGGCCGCCGTTCAGCGAGAAATCCGCGCCAGTCGAGAAACCCGACTCTTCGGACGCCAGCCACGCGCAGATCGAGGCAATTTCTTCCGGCGCGCCCAGGCGCTTGACCGGAATCGTGCCGACGATCTTGTCCAGCACGTCCTGGCGGATCGACTTGACCATATCGGTGGCGATATAGCCCGGCGACACCGTGTTGACGGTCACGCCCTTGGTCGCCACTTCCTGCGCCAGCGCCATGGTGAAGCCGTGCAGGCCAGCCTTGGCGGTGGAGTAGTTGGTCTGGCCAAACTGGCCCTTCTGGCCATTGACCGACGAGATGTTGACGATGCGGCCAAAGCCGCGATCCGCCATGCCGTCGATGACCTGCTTGGTCACGTTGAACAGCGAGGTCAGGTTGGTGTCGATCACGGCATCCCAGTCGGCGCGCGTCATCTTGCGGAACACCACGTCGCGCGTGATGCCGGCGTTGTTGATCAGGATGTCGACCTCGCCCACTTCGGCCTTGACCTTGTCGAACGCGGCTTTGGTCGAATCCCAGTCGGCAACATTGCCTTCCGAGGCGACGAAATCGAAGCCCAGGGCCTTCTGCTGCTCGAGCCATTTTTCGCGGCGCGGCGAGTTGGGGCCGCAACCGGCCACGACCTTGTAGCCATCTTTGGCCAGACGCTGGCAGATGGCCGTTCCAATGCCGCCCATGCCACCGGTTACGTATGCAATGCGCTGAGTCATATCTACTCCTTGATGGCTAGTTTTTATTGACGCCGGCGGCGGGAAGCCCCCCTCGCCGGCACACCCCTCAGACCGGCCTGCGCGCTTGTTCGCTGCGGCAAGCCCGGCAAATCGTCACTTGCGTTCCACAGCCAGCGCCACACCCATGCCGCCGCCGATGCACAGCGAGGCCAGGMCCTTGTGGGCGTCGCGGCGCTTCATTTCRYGCAGCAGCGTGACCAGGATGCGGCAGCCCGACGCACCGATCGGGTGGCCAATCGCGATGGCGCCGCCGTTGACGTTGACCTTGGACGTATCCCAGCCCATCTGCTTGTGCACGGCCAGGGCCTGGGCGGCGAAGGCTTCGTTGATTTCCATCAGGTCGAGCTCTTCCACGCTCCAGCCGGCGCGCGACAGGCAGCGCTTGGACGCAGGCACCGGGCCCATGCCCATCACCTTGGGATCGACACCGGCGGTGCCGTAGGCGCGGATCGTGGCCAGCGGGGTCAGGCCGAGTTCCTTGGCCTTGGCTGCCGACATGACCACCACCGCGGCGGCGCCGTCGTTCAGGCCCGAGGCGTTGGCGGCAGTCACCGAACCCGCCTTGTCGAAGGCGGGCTTGAGGCCAGCCAGCGCGTCTTGCGTGACACCGTGGCGCACGAACTCATCGGTGGCGAACATCACCGGGTCGCCCTTGCGCTGGGGAATCGGCACCGGCACGATTTCCTCGTCGAACTTGCCGGCCTTCTGCGCGGCTTCCGCCTTGTTCTGCGAACCGGCCGCGAACGCGTCCTGGGCTTCGCGCGTGATGCCGTATTCCTTGGCCACGTTCTCGGCGGTGACGCCCATGTGGTACTGGTTGTAGACGTCCCACAGGCCGTCCACGATCATGCTGTCGATCAGCTTGGCGTCGCCCATGCGGAAGCCATCGCGCGAGCCCGGCAGCACGTGTGGCGCGGCGCTCATGTTTTCCTGGCCACCGGCCACCACGATCTCGGCATCGCCCGCGGCAATCGCGTTGGCTGCCAGCATCACGGCCTTCAGGCCGGAGCCGCAGACCTTGTTGATGGTCATGGCCGGCACCATCACGGGCAGGCCAGCCTTCAGCGCTGCCTGGCGCGCCGGGTTCTGGCCGGAGCCGGCCGTCAGCACCTGGCCCATGATGACTTCGCTGACCTGCTCGGGCTTGACGCCGGCACGCTCAAGCGCAGCCTTGATGACGATGGCGCCCAGCTCAGGCGCGGGAATCTTGGCGAGCGAGCCGCCGAACTTGCCCACCGCGGTACGGGMAGCGGAAACGATGACAATGTCAGTCATTGGGAGGTCCTCTCGAGTTGGATGCAAATAAGGGGTGAAAGAGGCCGGCCCCGCACGGCGCCGGCCCGGACAAATCCTATGCCTTCGCCTTGACGTAGCGGCCCGGTGCCGGCTCGATCGCGTGGTAGTCCTTGTTGCCGTAGTCGGCAGGGGCCGCCTTGCGCGCGCCGGCGTGCTTGGCCAGCCAGGCCGCCCAGTCCGGCCACCAGCTGCCGGCATGCTCGGCGGCGCCGTCGAACCACTCCTGCGCCGAAGCCGGGAGCTTGTCGTTGGTCCAGTGGCTGCGCTTCTTCTTGGCCGGCGGGTTGATCACGCCGGCGATATGGCCCGACGCGCCCAGCACGAAACGCAGCTTGTTCTTGAGCAACGCGGTAGAGGCGTAGGCCGACATCCAGGGCACGATGTGGTCTTCACGCGAGCCGTAGACGTAAGTTGGCACGTCGATGCTGCCCAGGTCCACCGGCGCGTTGCACACGGTCAGCTTGCCCGGCACCTTGAGCTCGTTCTGCAGGTAGGTATGGCGCAGGTACCAGCAATACCAGGGGCCCGGCAGGTTGGTGGCGTCGCCGTTCCAGAACAGCAGGTCGAACGGGACCGGCGTATTGCCCTTCAGGTAGTTGTCGACGACATAGTTCCAGACCAGGTCGTTGGGACGCAGGAACGAGAACGTGTTGGCCAGTTCCACGCCACGCAGCAGCGCGCAGGGCGTGCCCGCCGCGCCACCCAAGGTGGTTTCGCGCAGTTTGACATGGGCCTCGTCGACGAACACATCGAGCACGCCGGTATCGGCGAAATCGAGCAGCGTGGTCAGCAGCGTCAGGCTGGCGGCGGGACGCTCGCCGCGCTTGGCCAGCACCGCCAGCGCCGTGGAGACGATGGTGCCGCCCACGCAGAAGCCCAGCACGTTGATCTGGTCCTGGCCGCTGATCTCGCGCGTGACTTCGATGGCGCGGATGGCGGCATGCTCGATGTAGTCATCCCAGCTGAGCTCGGCCATCGAGGCATCCGGATTGCGCCAGGAAACCATGTAGACGGTATGGCCCTGCTCCACCATGTAGTGCACCAGCGAGGTCTGCGGCTGCAGGTCGAGGATGTAGTACTTGTTGATGCAAGGCGGCACAAGCAGCAGCGGGCGCGCAAACACGTTGTCGGTGACGGGCTTGTACTGAAGCAGCTGGAAGTAGGCGTTCTCGTAGACCACCGCGCCTTCGGTCACGGCCACGTTGCGGCCCACTTCGAAGGCGGATTCGTCGGTCTGCGAGATCTTGCCGCGGCCAAGGTCGTCGAGCATGTTGCGCACGCCGGCCCGCAGCGATTCGCCGCCGGAGTCGATCAGCTTTTTCTGCGCCTCCGGATTGGTGGCGAGGAAATTGGCCGGCGACATGGCGTCAACCCATTGCGAGATCGCAAAACGGATGCGCTGGCGGGTCTTGGCATCGGCTTCGACCGCGCCCGCCAGCTCATTCATGGCGCGCGCATTGATCAGGTAGAAAGCGGCGGCGTAGTGAAACGCCGCGCTGCTGCGCCAGGCATCGCCGGAAAAGCGGCGATCGGCCAGGGCCGTGGCGGGATTGGCGCCGCCCTCGGCCATGCTTCGCCAGAGCGCGGTGAAGTCCTTCATGTAGCGTTGCTGGATGTCGGCCAGTTGATCGGGCGCGATTTTCACGCCCGCCATGGCGGAACCCTTCAATGCCTCGAAACCGGGGATAAATGGCATGCCAGGCATGCCCTGCTGGGTCGTCGCACCGTTCGCCTGTGCCTGACGGGACCATTCCAGCCATGTCGCTGGATCAAATGGCCCCGAAGCAAATGAAAACGGTTGGGACTTGTCTTCCTTGGTGGAAGCTGCCGCACCTTTGCCGGTTGCCATGATGTTTCGTCTCTCTGCCGTCACTTATTTGAAAGCTGGCTGGGCGGCGTACCACCACCGCGGGGCTCTCCCCCGCCGCCAGCCTCGGAACCGGTCCGCGCTGACGCCCTCGGCTGGTGACGTCATGCGGTATGCTTGCCGGACACGCCGCGCCGCAGACCTGAACGTCCCGGCGGAGCCTGCGAATGCCTGCCAGCACACAGCCTTGCAGTGCATTCGAGGCCATTGTTGCCTTGCAATGTTATGCCTGTCAATGCGGAAAAATGCGCGGACCGGCGCTAACGGCAAAATGCGCTCAGCGCGAACCTGCGAGCCTCCCTTTGGCGCCACTCCGGCCACGGGGCTAGCTTGCCCGAGAAGGATGACTTTCTGATGTACATCGTTGCAATCGGTTGGCTGTATGTGGTCCTGATGATGGCCATTACCGAGCATACCGTGGTCGCGGGACTGGCCACGTTCGTCTTTTACGGCCTGTTCCCGGTGGCGATCCTGGTGTACATCATGGGCACCCCGGGGCGCCTGCGCCGGCGCAAGGCAGAGGAAACCAGGCAGGCGAAGAGCGCGCAAGCGCCCTCCGGCTCCGCGGAGCCTGCAGAATCCGCGGGGCCGGAACAGCCGCCTGCCAGGGACTGACGCTGGGAGAGTTTCAGGCGGCCAGCCAGACCAGGCTGGCCATGCGCCCCGTGACGCCGTCGCGCCGGTAGGAGTAGAAGCGCTGCGCATCGCCAACGGTGCAGGCGTCGCCGCCGTACACCGCGGTGCAGCCGGCGCGGGCCAGGCGGATGCGGGCCAGCGCGTAGATATCGGCGAAGTACTTGCCGTCTGCGCCTGCGCGGAAGGCAAGATCCACCTGCGCCGTCTCGTCAGGCCGCGCCTGGACCAGGAATGCCTGCCGGACTTCGGCGCCGACCTCGAAGGCATCGGGGCCGATGGCCGGCCCGAGCCAGGCCAGCCATTGCGCCTGCGCGCCAGCCTGCTCGCCCATGCGCGCCAGGGTTGCCTCGATCACGCCACCACACAGCCCGCGCCAGCCGGCGTGCGCGGCGCCAACCACCGTGCCGGCACGGTCGCACAGCAGCACGGGCAGGCAATCGGCGGTCATCACCGCACAGACCCGGCCAGCGGTCGTGGCAATGCAGGCATCCGCCTGCGGAACCACGCCATCGGCGGCAAACTGGTCCTCGGTGGCAATCGCGCAGCCATGCACCTGCTCCAGCCAGCCCGGCACGGCCGGCAGCCGCGCGGCCAGCCGTGAGCGGTTGGCCGCGACCGCGGCGGCATCGTCGCCCACATGGGTGCCGAGGTTCAGCCMGCCAGGGCTGCCGTCAGCCAGGCCGTAGGGGCCCTCGCTGACACCGCCCTGGCGGGTGGTGGACAACGCGCGCACCCGCGCCGGCGCCGGCCAGTCGGGGACCAGCCAAGGCGCCTCAGTCGTCATCGCCGTATTCCCACGCACCGTCCTCGCCTTCCGTCCAGCCGTCGTCCTCGTCTTCGTCGTCGGCACGGTCAAAGTCGAGCGCTTCGATCAGCGCCTGCAAGTCATCGGGTGGCTGCGCTTCCCAAGATGCGAGCTTGCCGGTGGCCGGGTGCACCAGCCCAAGCCGGAAGGCGTGGAGGGCCTGGCGCGCCAGCGGCACCGGCAGCGGCGCCTTGATGGCCGGACGCTGGCCGCGCTGGGTGGCGGCGCGGTGATAGACCGGGTCGCCTACCATCGGGTGGCCGATCGACTCGAAGTGGACGCGAATCTGGTGGGTGCGGCCGGTTTCGAGCTGGCACATCACCATCGAGACATGGCCGCGCCCGAGCGGCACCGTGCCAAGGGTACGGAAATGGGTGCGCGAGGGCTTGCCGCTGTTGGTGAGCACGATCGCCATGCGGATCCGCTCGCGCGGATCGCGGCCGATCGGCGCATCGATGGTGCCGGACTCAGGCGTCTCGCCCCACACCAGCGCCAGGTAGCTGCGCTTGACGGTACGCGCCTGCAGCTGGCGCACCAGGTCGGTCTGGGCGGTCAGCGTGCGGGCCACCACCATCAGCCCTGATGTTTCCTTGTCGAGCCGGTGGACGATGCCCGCACGCGGCAGGCTTGCAGCTTCCGGGTAGCGGTGCAGCAGGCCGTTTAGCACCGTGCCGCCCCAATTGCCGGCGGCAGGATGGACCACCAGGCCGGCGGGCTTGTCGATGACCAGCAGCGTGGCGTCCTCGTACACGACGTTGAGCGGCACGTCTTCGGCCACGAAGGCGCGCGACTCTGCCGCCGCCTGCGGACGGACCACGACACGCTCGCCCATCTGCACGGAGGACTTGGAGCGGCGCACCTCGCCGTCGACCAGCACCGCCCCGTTCTCGATCCATTGCTGGAGGCGGCTGCGCGAGAAGCCGTTGAGGTKGCGTGCCAACAACTTATCGAGGCGCTCGCCGTGTGATGCGCCATCGACTTCGATCTCTACCGGCTGCATTTCCAATTCGATTGGAGATGCCTCCGTTCCTGCCTCCAGGCCGCCTAGCGCGGCCACATCGGTCAGGTCTTCCAGGTCCTCCACCTCGTTCAAGATGTCGGTTGAATCGGCAGCTTGCTGCTCGATGCCCTTGGCGGCGGTTTCCGGCAAGGGGCTTGGGCTATAATGCTTGACGCTATTTTTCATYCGGGATACGTTGCCCATGCAATTGATGAGCATGAAGCGCGCCAGCTGGCGCGCAAGAATTGGAGCGATTCTGCTCGCAGGCGGCTGCGTCATGCTATCGGCGTGCGGCCTGCTGTCGGATCAACCAGACGAAACTGCCGGCTGGTCGGCTAACAAATTATATTCGGAAGCCAAGGACGCACTAGATTCCGGCGACTTTACCCGAGCTGTGAAGCTGTACGAGAAGCTGGAGGGACGTTATCCCTTCGGCCGTTTCGCCCAGCAGGCACAGATCGATACCGCCTACGCCAACTACAAGGACGGCGAAACCGCCGCCGCGCTTGCCTCGGTCGACCGCTTCATCCAGTTGCATCCGAATCACCCGAACGTGGATTATGCCTATTACCTGAAGGGCCTGATCAACTTCAATGACAATTTGGGCTGGCTTGGCCGTTTTTCCGGCCAGGATCTGAGCGAGCGTGACCCCAAGGCCGCGCGCGCTGCTTATGACGCCTTCAACACGCTGGTCACGCGCTTCCCGGACAGCAAGTACACGACGGATGCTGCCGCACGCATGCAATACATCGTGAACTCGCTGGCCCAGCACGAGGTCCATGCGGCACGCTACTACTACCGCCGCGGCGCCTACCTGGCCGCTGCAAACCGGGCCCAGCAGGCGCTCAAGGACTATGACGGCGCGCCGGCCAACGAGGAAGCGCTGTACATCATGATCCGCTCGTACGATTCGCTGGGCATGAAGGACTTGCGCGACGATACCGCCCGCGTGATGGAAAAGAACTTCCCCAACAGCGATTACATCAAGTACGGGGAACGCCGCAAGGACAAGTCCTGGTGGGAAGTGTTCTGAACGTCAGGCACGGCGCTTGAGTGCGCTGGCAACAAAAAACCCGATCGAAAGATCGGGTTTTTTGTTTGTTGCCCGCCGCCCGCGCCAGGCGGTCAATCGGGCGCGGCTTCCCCTCCGGCGCCGTCGGCCGCCGGCGCGCTTTCGCCATTGCGCAGCGACTCCAGGAAGTGGACCACCGTCTCGACCTCGCGCGTGCGCTTGAAGGGCGGCAGGCTCTGCCAGATCTGGCGGCCGTAAGGCTTCTCCACCAGCCTGGTATCGCAGATCACCAGCACGCCACGGTCGGATTCCGAGCGGATCAGCCGTCCGGCGCCCTGCTTGAGCGTGATCACGGCATGCGGCAGCTGATGCACGGCGAACGGGCTCAGGCCCTTCTTTTGCAGCACTTCCATGCGCGCCGCCAGCACGGGGTCGTCGGGCGGGGCGAACGGCAGCTTGTCGATGATGACCAGCGAGAGCGCCTCGCCGCGCACGTCGACGCCTTCCCAGAAGCTCTGGCTGCCCACCAGCACCGCGTTGCCAAGCTCGCGGAAGCGATCCAGCAATTCGGTACGGCTGGCCTGGCCCTGCACCAGCAGGGGCAGCTCCAGGCCACGTTCCGCAAAGGCCTCGTAAAGCAGGTCGGAGGCGCGCTGCACTGCCCGCAGCGTGGTGCACAGCAGGAAAGCGCGGCCGCCGGCGGCCTCGATCAGCGGCAGCGCGGTCTGCACCACGGCGTCGGTGAACTGCGGCGACTGCGGCGCCGGCAGGTCGCGCGGCACATAAAGCAGGCCCTGCGTGGCGTAGTCGAACGGACTCGGCAGCGTCAGCGACTTGTCCTTGTCCAGGCCAAGCTGGGCCGCATAGTGCGTGAAATTGCCCTTCACGGATAGCGTAGCCGAGGTGAAGATCCAGGCGCGAGGGTGCCCTTCGCGCTGGCGCGTGAAGATTGGCGCGATCGACAGGGGCGTGCGGTGCAACTGCACGGTCTGCGAGAACACCTCGACCCAGCGCACGGTTTCCGGCCCGAAGGCCGCGCTGGCCGGGGCTTTTTCATCGCCATCGACTGCAGCGGGTGCTGGCACCGCCTTGGCATCGTTGCGCCAGGCGGCCAGGCGCTGGTCGAGCTCCACCGCGCGGCGATGGCACTGCTCCAATGGCTCGGCACGTTCGGCCTGGCTTTCCAGCAGGGTCACAAACTCCGACAGCGCGGTTTCGAGCGACGCAGCACCACGTCGGCAAAGAACAGGTGGTGGTTGACTACCACGATGTCGGCCTGCTGTGCTTCCTTGCGAGCGCGCATCACAAAGCACTCTTTGTAGTTCGGACACTCCGTGCCCATGCAGTTGTCGCGGGTCGAGGTAACCAGCTGCCAGACCGGCGCGTTTTCCGGCACCGAGGCCAGCTCGCCCTTGTCGCCCGACGACGTGACCTTGGCAAAGCGGGCGATCTCGCGCAGCCAGGCGGCATCCTGGCGCGAAGCCAGGCGGCCCTGGATCTCGGCCCGCTCCAGGTGGTAATGGCAGAGGTAGTTGGCCCGCCCCTTGAGCAGCGCCACCGACACCGGCACATTGAGCGCTTTGCGCACCGTGGGGATATCGCGAAGGAAAAGCTGGTCCTGCAGGTTCTTGGTGCCGGTGGAGAGAATCACCTTGCCGCCCCACAGCATGGCCGGAACCAGGTAGGCGAAGGTCTTGCCCGTGCCCGTGCCGGCCTCGACGATGACCGTGTCCGCGCGCTCGATCGCCCCGGCCACGGCGGCGGCCATCTGCTCTTGCGCCGCGCGCGRGCGATAGCCTTCGATGCCGGTGGCCAGTGTCCCGGTCTCGGCAAAGATAGTGGCCAGTTGGGCAGCGTGCGAAGCCGCCGTCCCGGACGGCCCGGCAGCGCTGGCCGCCGGTGCTTCGGGCGAGTCGGGCGTGTCAGGCGTAGCGGCGTGATCAGACGGGTCTGACGTTACGTTGGCGGCGGGCAGGTCTTCGGAATCGGGCAAGGCGAGGCTTTTTGGCGAGCCGCTTCAAGAGCGGCCCGGGGCAAGGGGAATCGGGGAATCAGGAAATCAGGCGGGCACGTCCGGCTCGAGCTGAAGCTGTAGCAAGGTAATCGCATCCTTGAGCTTGAGACGGCGCTTTTTCAGTCGGCGCAGTTGCAGCTCATCGTGCGCGGCATCCGCCGCCATGCGGTCGATCAGGTAGTCGAGATCGCGATGCTCGATCTGCAATTCCATGATCTGTCGCGATAAGGTGTTCAGGTTGCGGTCCATGGGCTCCCCCGCTCAAAGCCGGCGCTGGGCGCCGGCGGGCCGGTACGGCAAATGACGTGGGCGCGGCCAGATGCATCGCGCCGACGTCTGGTACCGGCTATTGTCGCCGGTATTGCCCCCGGCTGTGGGCGCGGCGCTTAGCCGCTCAGAAACCGAAGGGACGTGGCGCGGACGCCTGACCCTGCTGCTCCTTGGCCTTGGCACGACGCTCGTCGACGTCTTTCTGCCGTTGCTCGGCGTCACGCTGCTTTTGCTMGTAAGCCTTGACATTTTCCTGCCGCTGCTTGGCTTGCTGCGCGCCCTGCTCCTGGGCGGCCTTGACGCRGGCATCGAAATCGGCCTGCTTCTTGTCGTAGGCCTGGGCATTGGCGGCGCGCTGCGGCGCATCGGCCTCGTGCTGCGCATCGCGCAGTTTCTGCTCCTGCTGCTTGCGCTCGTAGCTTTCGCGGCTGGCGCGCTCGTTGGCATCGCGGCTGGGCTGCTCCGCTTCGTACTGGGCGCGCTGGATCGCCTGCTGGCGGTCACGCTCGGCCGCCTTGAATGCGCGCTCCGCGTCACCGACCTCAAGCTCCCGCTTGCGCAGCACCTGCAACTCGGCACGCTGGGCGTCCTTGGCCTTGTCGATGCAATGCGTGACGAAGAACTTGTTGTAGCAATCGTGCTCGGCCGTGCCATAGCGATAGGTGGTCCAGGCGCGCGAGTCGCTGATGGCCTTGCGCTCCGCGGCGAAATCCCGGGGCGGCGTTTGCGCCGCGCCGGCAGCGGCAGGAGGCTGCGCGGCACCAGGTGCCGCCTGCGCCTGGCCGAGCGTTGGCAGGAACAACGCCGCCAGGCCCGTGGCAAGCACGGTAAGCCGCACCTGCGCGCGCAGGAAGCGGGCTGCGCGGAGCACAGCCGGAGTGGCGAGGTGGTCGGGGAACGCGGCCGCAAGGGCGGTCGGATGTGGCTTGACGATCATGCTTGGATTCTAACATCCGCCCTGCCGGTTGCCGTGCTTGTCGCCACGCTTGTTGACATACGGGCGGACCGGCATCCCGGCGCGGCGCCACCGCCCCTGCGGGCGCCCCGGGTCACGCGGGCAACCCCCTGCCCAAGCGCCTCGCCGCATGGCGGCAAGCTTGTGGCAAAATGCCCCGCTTTCGACCGACTGTTTTCCTGATGTCCACTCTGCCAGCTTCCGTCATGCAAAAGATCGTGTCGCTCATCGCGGCCGAACTGTCCGTCCAACCCCGCCAGGTGGCGGCGGCCGTAGAACTGCTCGACGAAGGCGCGACCGTGCCGTTCATTGCGCGCTACCGTAAGGAAGTGACCGGCAACCTGGACGACACGCATCTGCGTAATCTGGAAGAACGCCTGCTCTATCTGCGCGAGATGGAAGAGCGCCGCGCCACCATCCTCGCCTCGATCGAGGAACAGGGCAAGCTGACGCCTGAGTTGCGCGCAGCCGTCGAAGGCGCAGAGACCAAGCAGGTCCTGGAAGACCTTTACCTGCCCTACAAGCCCAAACGCCGCACCCGCGCCCAGATCGCGCGCGAATGCGGGCTGGAACCGCTGGCGCTGGCGCTGCTGGCCGACCCCACGCTGGACCCGCAGGCCGAGGCCGCCAAGTACGTCAACGGCAACCCCACCGCCGACGGCGGCGTGCCGGACGTCAAGGCCGCGCTGGATGGCGCGCGCGACATCCTGTCGGAACAGTTTGGCGAAACCGCCGAGCTGCTCGGCAAAGTGCGCGAGCACCTGTGGAGCCAAGGCCTGGTTACCTCCTCGGTGATGGAAGGCAAGGAAGGCGCGGAAGAAGAGAAATTCCGCGATTACTACGAATACAGCGAAACCATCCGCACCATTCCGTCCCACCGCGCGCTGGCGCTGTTCCGCGGCCGCAATGCGGGCGTGCTGATGGTCAAGCTCGGCCTGGGCGAGGAACAGGACGCGATGGTGCCGCACCCGTGCGAAGGCATGATCGCGCGCCATGTCGGCATCCAGAACCAGAACCGCCCGGCCGACAAGTGGCTGGCCGACGTCTGCCGCTGGTGCTGGCGCGTCAAGGTGCAGCCGCACCTGGAAACCGAGCTGCTGACCCAGCTGCGCGAAACCGCGGAAGGTGAAGCCATCAAGGTGTTCGGCCGCAACCTGCACGAGCTGCTGTTGGCCGCGCCGGCGGGCCCGAAGTCCGTGATGGGCATCGACCCGGGCATCCGCACCGGCTGCAAGGTMGCCGTCGTCGACGCCACCGGCAAGCTGATCGACACCGCCACCATCTACCCGCACGAGCCGCGCCGCGACTGGAACGGCTCGCTCGCCACGCTGGCGCGCATGGCCAAGCAGCACAATGTCATGCTGGTTTCCATTGGCAACGGCACCGCCAGCCGCGAAACCGACAAGCTGGTGCTGGACCTGATGAAGGCATTGCCCGAAGCCAAGCTGACCAAGATCGTGGTCAGCGAAGCCGGCGCCTCGGTGTACTCGGCATCGGAGCTGGCYGCCAAGGAATTCCCGGACCTCGACGTGTCGATCCGCGGCGCGGTCTCGATCGCGCGGCGCCTGCAGGATCCGCTGGCGGAACTCGTCAAGATCGATCCCAAGTCGATCGGCGTGGGCCAGTACCAGCATGACGTGAACCAGCGCGAGCTGGCCCGCGCGCTGGATGCCGTGGTGGAGGATTGCGTGAACGCCGTGGGCGTGGACGTGAACACCGCCTCGGCCCCGCTGCTGGCCCGCGTGTCCGGCCTGAACACGGTGCTGGCGCGCAATATCGTCGAGTACCGCGATGCCAACGGGGCTTTCCCCAATCGCGCCGCGCTGAAGAAGGTACCGCGGCTGGGCGACAAGACGTTCGAGCAGGCCGCTGGCTTCCTGCGCGTCAACGACGGCGACAATCCGCTGGACCGCTCCTCGGTCCACCCGGAAGCCTACCCGGTGGTCAAGCGGATCCTCGACCAGATCAAGAAGGGCCTGCCGGAAGTGATGGGCAACCGCGAAGCGCTGCGCGGCCTGTCGCCGGCATCCTTCACGGATGAAACCTTCGGCCTGCCGACCGTGCGCGACATTCTGTCCGAACTGGAAAAACCCGGCCGCGACCCGCGTCCCGAGTTCAAGACCGCCACCTTCCAGGACGGCGTGGAAGACATCAAGCACCTGCAGCCGGGCATGGTGCTCGAAGGCGTGGTCACCAACGTTGCCGCCTTTGGCGCGTTCGTCGATATCGGCGTGCATCAGGATGGACTGGTCCACATCTCCGCCCTGTCCACCAAGTTCATCAAGGATGCGCACGAGGCGGTCAAGGCTGGCCAGATCGTCAAGGTCAAGGTGATGGAGGTGGACGTCAAGCGCAACCGCATTGGCCTGACCATGCGCCTGGACGACGAGCCCGGCCAGGGCCCGGTCCGCGCGGGCCAGACCGACCGCGGCAACGCGCCGCGCCAAGGTCAGGGTCAGCGGCCCGGCCAGGGCAAGGGGTTCGGCGGCAATCAGCGCCGCGATGAACCGTCAGGCGCCATGGCGGCAGCCTTCGCCAAGCTCAAGCGCTGAGCCTCGCGGGACTGACGTAAAAAAGCCCCTGTGCCATGTGCACAGGGGCTTTTTTTCTTTCCGCGGGCCAGTGAGGCTAGCCCGGCCGCAACTGCCGCATGCGAACCGAGGGGGCTGCCGTCAGATCTCCACCTTGGTTCCCAGCTCAACCACACGGTTTGCCGGAATCTGGAAGAAGTCCGAGGGCTTGGCACCGTTCTGATGCATCCAGGCGAA
Source organism: Cupriavidus sp. 01L46 (assembly GCF_056399905.1). Lineage (NCBI taxonomy): Bacteria > Pseudomonadati > Pseudomonadota > Betaproteobacteria > Burkholderiales > Burkholderiaceae > Cupriavidus > Cupriavidus sp. 01L46. The sequence continues at coordinate 7,443 of NZ_JBFTSF010000029.1, read as the reverse complement.
CAGGCTTTCGCGCCACATCGACATGCCCGGCAGCTTCGACGGAATCACCGATTCGCGGGCAATGAAGAACGAGGTTTCCATCAGCTCGAACTGCATGTTGAGCTTGCGCTGGGCCAGATCCAGCACCCGCTGCACATCCGGCGTCTCCTTGAAGCCGTACTCGGACTTGAGGATGAACACACCGCCGCCAAGATCCTTGCAGGTCAGGCGATGGTCATCGTCCACATAGGGCACGTCGCGCGTGACGAAGCTCAGGAACACCACGCGCTCATGCAGCACGCGGTTGTGCTTGAGGTTGTGAAGCAGTGAAACCGGTACTGACTCGGTGTTGCCGGTCAGGAACACCGCCGTGCCTTCGACCCGATGCGGAGGGTGCGCCAGCAGGCCGCCGATAAACGGCTCGAGCGGAATGCCATCTTCCAGGCTGCGTGCGCGCAGCAGCTTGCGCCCGCTGTGCCAGGTCATCAGCAGGAAGAAGGCGGTGCCGCCCATCAGCAGCGGGAACYAGCCGCCCTCGGCGATCTTGAGCAGGTTGGCCGAGAAAAACGCCAGGTCGACCAGCAGGAAGGTCAGGCCGATCAGGGTCACCAGGATCGGGTTCCACTTCCACACGTTGCGCATGACCACGGCGGCCAGGAACGTGGTGATCACCATGGTGGTCGTCACCGCGATACCGTAGGCGGCCGCCAGGTTGTCGGATTTCTTGAAGGCCACCACCACGATCACCACCAGCACCAGCAGGAGCCAGTTGATGACCGGCAGGTAGATCTGGCCGATTTCAGCGTCCGAGGTATAGCGGATGCGCATGCGCGGCACAAAGCCCAGCTGGATAGCCTGGCTGGTCAGCGAGAAAGCACCGGAGATAACAGCCTGCGAAGCGATCACCGTGGCGCAAGTGGCCAGCAGCACCATAGGAATCAGCAGGGGCTGCGGCACCATCAGGTAGAACGGGTTGCTGACGGCTTCGGGGTTCTGCAGCAGCATCGCGCCCTGGCCGAAGTAGTTGAGCATCAGGCAAGGCATCACCACCGCGAACCAGCCCGTGCGGATCGGCCGGATGCCAAAGTGGCCCATATCGGCGTACAGCGCTTCCGCGCCGGTCAGCACCAGGAACACCGAGCCAAGCACCACGAAGGCCTGCAGCGAATGCTCCATCAGGAAGGTCACCGCGTAGTACGGGTTGACGGCCATCAGGATCGCKGGCACGTGCATCATGTGATACACGCCCAGGGCGCCTAGCGCGGCGAACCACACCATCATGATGGGCCCGAACAGCTTGCCCACTGCGGCGGTGCCGCTGCGCTGGATCATGAACAAGGCCACCAGGATCACCAGCGTGATCGGTATGACGAAGTGTGTAAGCCCGGGCGCGGCGATCTCCAGGCCCTCCACCGCGGACAGGACCGAGATCGCCGGGGTGATCACCGCGTCGCCATAGAACATGCAGGCGCCGAAGATGCCGAACATCATCAGCAGCTTTGCCATGCGCGAGCGCGGCGTCGCGGTACGCAGCGCCAGCGCCATCAGGGCCAGGATGCCGCCCTCGCCGTCGTTGTCGGCGCGCATGACGAACATCACGTACTTGAGCGAAACCACGATGATCATCGCCCAGAACAACATGGAGATGATCCCCATGACGGCGGCGTCGCTAAAGGGGATGCCGTGCTCGGTGCTGAAGCACTCCTTCAGGGCGTACAACGGGCTGGTACCGATATCGCCGAAGACGACGCCGATCGCCCCGATCACCAGCGCACGCTTGCTGGGACTTTCGACGAAATAATGACTGGATGCGGGCTGGGTCATGGATAAGGGTAAGGTTGAAAGGCTCGCGCAACCGCTTCGGCGCACGGATATGTGCGCCCGGGATGGCGCAACGGCACCGTGCCGCTATTGCATTGCACAAACGCGCGCCATTCTAGATGAAGTGCCGGGTGACGACCACTAGGGAGCATCCCGCCTTGAGGAACCTGCCTCGTGCTGGTGACGTGGCAAGCATGCGAGGGAAGTCCCGCCCGGTCAAGCGCTTGCGCGGGGTGGACCACCAAATCGCCCACGAATAGGGGGATACGCACGTTGCTGCACCGCCACAAATTGTGTGCAGTTAGTCACAATTGAACAGGGATCGTGTGCGGATCAAACGCCAAGATAGCGATCCAGCAGGCCGGGTTCCACCGCCAGTTCGCCCGCAGGCCCGTTCATGACGACCACGCCCTTCTCCAGCACCACCACGCGATCCGCATTGGCCAGCACCGTGCGGTAGTTGCGATCCACCACCACGGATGCAATGCCGGTGGCGCGCACGGTGGCAATGACCTGCCAGATCTCGGCGACAACGCGTGGCGCCAGGCCTTCGGTCGCCTCATCGAGGATCAGGCAGTCCGGGTTGGTCAGCAGGGCCCGTCCGATAGACAGCATCTGCTGCTCGCCGCCGGACAGCTGCTGMCCACCGTGGCCAAGGCGCTCCTTGAGGCGCGGGAACAGGTCCAGCACCCTTGCCTCGTCCCAGTCCATCCGGCCTGACGGCCCTTTGCGCGCCGCCATCAAGAGGTTCTCGCGCACAGAGAGATTGGGGAAGATGCCCCGTCCTTCGGGCACATAGGCCACGCCCAGGCGTGCCACTTCATATGGCTGCGCACGGGAGACGTCGCGCCCGCCAGCGAGGATGGTGCCCTCGCGCTGCCGCACATGGCCCAGGAGGGTACGCAGCAGCGTGCTCTTGCCCATGCCGTTGCGCCCCAGCAAGCCCACGGTCTCGCCCGTGCCGACGCTGAAATCGATCCCGCGCAGGACGTKGCTGCTGCCATACCAGGCATGCACACTGCGTGCGGCAATCATCTCGCTTTGCGCGCTCATGCTGCCTGCTCCCCATGCAGGGCCGCCTGGCGGGAATCTGCCCTCTCCTCCCGCCCTTCGGCCTCCTCGCCCAGGTAGGCCTGCTGGACTTCGCGATTGACGCGGATCGCTTCGGGATCGCCCGAGGCGATCACCGTGCCGTTGACCATCACCGTGATCCGGTCCGCCACGGAGAACACCGCCTCCATGTCGTGCTCGACCAGCAGCACCGCATGGCCATCGCGCAGCGAACGCAGCAGCGCAAGCATGCGTGCCGACTCCTCCGCGCCCATGCCGGCCAAAGGCTCATCCAGCAGCAGGACGGTGGGCTGGGTGGCCAGGCACATCGCCACCTCGAGCTGGCGCTTCTGGCCATGCGACAGCGCCGTGGCAACGGTATCCGCGCAGCCCGCCAGGCCGGCGCACTCCAAGGCTTCGTCGCCCAGCGCGCGGCTGGTGCGGCAACGCTGCGCGCCCTCCCACAGCCGCCAGGCCCGCTGCGCGCGCGACTGTGCCGCCAGGCGGCAGTTCTCGCGCACCGTCAGCGGCAGGAAGATATTGTTGCGCTGGTAGCTGCGGCCCACGCCTTCGCGCGCCAGGCGCGGCTGCGACCAGCCGGTCACGTCGCGCCCCTGCAACTGCAACGCGCCGGACGACGGCGGCAGCTCGCCCGATAACATGTTGATCAGCGTGGACTTGCCCGCGCCATTGGTGCCGATCACCGCGTGGATCTGATGCAAGGCCAGGTCCAGGTCCACGTCGCCCACCGCGGTGAGGCCACCAAAGCGGCGGGTCAGCTTGCGGGCCGACAAGACCGGTGCGGGCACAGGTGCAGGTACAGGTGTGTTCATCGTGATCCYCCTTGGCGCCGGCGCGCGGCACCACGGGCCAGGCTGATCAATCCATGCGGCAGCATGGCCACCGCCAGGATGACGAAGCCGCCCATCAGCAACTGCCAGTGCTTGGTCAGCGTGCTGAACCACTCGGCGAGCAAGACGAAGGAGAAGGCCCCCAGCACCGCGCCCGCCAGGCTGCCGGCCCCGCCCAGGATCACCATCAGCATGGCGTTGCCGGACTGGTGCCAGGATGCGATCTCCGGATTGACGAAGCCGTACTGGATGGCATACAGGTAGCCGGCCAGGCCGGCGAAGGTGCCAGCCACCACGAAGGCGCCAAGCTGGTATCTTGGTGTCGTGAAAAACGAAATACACCATCTGCGCGAAGGCCAGCGTGACCATGATGAAATAGATGCCGCGCGTACGCAGCACCAGCGCGCCCACCACCAGCGCCAGCAGCGCGGCCGCGCCAAGCGCGCCAAGCAGCAAAAGCCAGCCGTTGCCCGGACCGGCCTGCGGCGCCATCATCGCGGTGGCGTAGGCGGCCATGGCAAAGTAGGCCGCATGGCCCAGGCTGACCAGCCCGGTGTAGCCGATCAGCAACTGCAGCGACAGCGCGAAGATGGCCATGATCATGACCTTGCTGACCAGCTCGATGTAAAAACGCTGCCCATCCGCATTCAGCAGTAGCGGCAGCACCGCCAACACTGCAAACGCAGCCAGCCAGCCCAGGCCGCCCAGCCAGGGCATGGGCTGGCTGCGCGCGCGCGCCGGCCCCTCCAATGCATTGGTATCGCTCGGCATATCCCTACCCCGCCTTGAACAAGCCCTGGGGTTTCCAGAGCAGGATGAGTGCCATCAGCAGGTAGACCAGCACGCCGGAGGCCTCCTGCCAGAACACCTTGCCGAACGTGTCGACGAAACCCAGCAGCAGCGAGGCCACCATGGCCCCCTTKACCGAGCCGATGCCGCCGATCACCACCACCACGAAGCATACGATCAGCACCTGGCTGCCCATGCCCGGATAGACCGACGACACCGGCGCGGCGATCATGCCGGCCAGCACCGCCAGGGCCACGCCCAGCGCAAACACGAAGCGGTACAGCACCGTGACGTTGATGCCCAGCGACTGCACCATCTCGCGATTGGTGGCGCCGGCGCGAATCATCATGCCAAGGCGCGTGCGGCGAATGACCAGGTACATGGCCGCGGCCACCAGCAGGCAGATCGCGGAGATGAACAGGCGATAGACCGGATAGGTCATGTCATTGCCGATCGGCAGAGCCCAGTCGAGCATGGCCGGCACCGTCACGCCATGTACGTCGTCGTCCACCAGGATGCTGCGCAGTTCCTCGAACACGAGGATGAGCCCGTAGGTCATCAGCACCTGCTGCAGATGCTCGCGCTCGTAGAGATAGCTGAAGAACACCCACTCCAGCACGTAGCCGAACGCCACCGCCAGCACAATGCCCAGCGGAATGGCGATCAGCAGGCTGCCGGTCAGCCCGGCCAGCGTGAAAGCCAGGTAGGCGCCCAGCATGTAGAAGCTGCCGTGGGCGAGGTTGATCACGCCCATGATGCCGAAGATCAACGTCAGGCCGCTCGCGACGAGAAAGAGCAGCAGGCCGTACTGGATGCTATTGAGGCACTGAATGAAGAAGGAAACGATATCCATGGATATCCATGCGGCAAAGCGGCAACTCGGTTGCGGTATGCGGCCCGGCTGACGCCGGGCCGGACTTCGGCACTGCGCCTTGGCGGCGGCGGGCCACTGCGTTCACCCGCTCAGAGCCGGCAGCCGCGCGCCGGATCGGCCAACGCCTTCACTGCAACGGCGCCCAGCTTGTTCTCCCGGCCATCGACTTTGCGCAGGTAGAAATCCTGCACCGGATTGTGCGCTTTCGACAGCGTGAACGTCCCGCGCGGGCTATCGACCTTGGTTTGCTCCATCGCCTTGATGACCTCGGCCTTCTTGCTCATGTCGCCCTTGACCGCCCCGGCGCCGGCGCCCAGCAACTGCGCAGCGTCGTAGCCCTGCACGGCGTACACGTCGGGCTGCAGCTTGTAGGCCTTGGCGTATTCCAGGCGGAAGCGCTTGTCGCGCGGGTTGGACAGGCCATCGGCATAGTGCAGCGTGGTTTCGATGCCTTGCGCCGCGGCGCCCTGTGCTTCCAGCGTGCCGTCGGTGAGGAAGCCCGACGCGTAGAGCGGAATCTTGTCCTTGAGGCCCGCCGCAGCCCAGTCCTTGACGAACTTCACGGCGCCGCCGCCGGCGAAGAACACGAAGACCGCATCGGGCTTGATCGATGCGACCTCGGTGATCAGCGCCTGGAATTCCACGTTGGGGAACGGCAGGCTCAACTCCTTCACCACCTTGCCGCCCTTGGCCTCGAAGGCTTCCTTGAAGCCCTTGACCGACTGCTCGCCGGCTGCGTATTTCCACGTCAGCGTGACCACCTTCTTCATGCCGCGCTCGGCCAGCACATGGCCCATGGCGTAGCCCGGCTGCCAGTTCGAAAACGAGGATCGGAAGATATTGGGGCCGCACAGCGGGCCGGTGGCCTCATCCACACCCGCATTGGGAATGATCAGCAGCGTGTTGTTTTCCTTGGCCACCTTGACGATGCCCATCTGTACGCCCGAGTGCACCGTGCCCACCACCACGTCGACCTGGTCGCGCTTGATCAGCTTGGTGGCGTTCTCCGGCGACTTGGCCGGATCGGACTCGTCGTCCACCTTGAAATACTCGATCTCCCGCCCGCCCAGCTTGCCGCCCTGCTCCTGCACGTACATCTTGAAGCCATTCTCGATGGCGTTGCCCAGCGATGCATAGGTGCCCGTGTAAGGCAGCATGAAGCCAACCTTGATCTTGCCGGTACCCTGGGCATTGGCGCCAGCGGCAAAGGCAAGGGATGCAGCGATGGCTAGGCATGCGGGGGCCAGCCCGCGCGATGTGAAGCGATGCATGGATGTCTCCTGGTGGTCAAGCCGACTTCCGTCGCCTGGGCCGGCATCGCCAGCCTGCGGGACTCCCATCCGTGCGCGGCATTCGCAGACCTCGCGAGCTGCYGGACGGGGGGGAACTGCAGGCCAACGCGCAGGGGGCGCGAAATTATTTTAGGTATGAAGTATGTGCCGTTATAAACCTGACTGCCGCGTCCGTCAACGGCCCGGGCTGGTCGCGGTGAGGCGAGTGGCCGCATCGCGGGAGTTTAAGCAGGACGGTTTGTGGCGCATATCGATGGATACCCTCAATCTGCGCCATGGTGCCGTATTCGTCGTCCTCGCCTTGCACCRCCAGCACGGGACATTGGATCCGCGACAGCAGCGGATGCAGGTCGAAGGCGCGGAACGCTGGATCGAGCCAGATATCGTTCCAGCCCCAGAAGGCGGAATCCACATCGTCGTGATGGCGCGCCAGCTTGCTGCGCAGGTCCGTCTGCAGATAGGTCTCGCGGGTGGCCCGGATACTGCTCACCGAGAGATCCTCCACCAGGATGTGCGGCGCCAGCACGGTGATGCCATCGACCGCCTGCGGAAAACTCGCGGCGTGAATCAGCGCGATCGAGCCGCCGTCGCTGTGGCCGAACAGCCAGGGCTTGCCACGTTTGCGTCCCGGCCCGATCTCGAGTGCGTCGAACAGCGCCGGCAGTGCCTCGCGTGCCTGGCGATGCATGAAATCGACGCCCCACTTTTCCGGGGCGGGACGCGGGGTGGAGCGCCCATAGCCATAACGCGACAGCACCAGCCCGCGAAAGTCGCCAGCCTCGCACAG
>NZ_JBFTSF010000028.1:0-38679 GCF_056399905.1 Cupriavidus sp. 01L46 | reverse complement strand
GCCAAACTCACATCGCCTTAAGGCGATGCTCARACATGGCCCCCTCTTTTCCGCTCTTTTTGSCTGCCGACGAGGACGCCCCATACGGCCTGGTACACCTTSACGGCTCGCTTCGCATCGCGCTGTGTTGCCCGCTGGCGGGTCTATACGTCAGCGCTTTTGTTGTGTCTGTTCCTGGTGCTGGCTTACTCCGCCTGTCCACGCTCGCGCAGCAAGTCGGACAGACTGCGCGGCGCGGGGGTAAGCGGCGCGCGGTGCCGGGTCCACCCGAGCTGGCGTTTTGGCGTCAGTACCCGCAGCCGCGTGGCGGCCCAGCGGAACAGCCGGTAGGTGAGCGGATGCGCGAATGCGCCGCTCCAGAAGCGCCAGACCAGGTGCTCGCCGCGGCTGAACTTGGCGCCCTGGCCGCGCAGCGGATGCGCAACCTGTTCGTCCGGATCGCGGTTGGCTTCGGTGCGCAGGCGGATCAGCAGTTGCGGAATCGGGATGCGCACGGGGCACACTTCGCCGCAGGCGCCGCACAGGCTGGAGGCGGTGGCGAGGTCCGCCGTGGCATCGAGCCCGAGCAGGTGCGGCGAGATGATCTTGCCGATCGGGCCGGGGTAGGTGGTGCCGTAGGCATGGCCGCCGATGCGTGTGTAGACCGGGCAATGGTTCATGCACGCGCCGCAGCGGATGCACTGCAGCGTGGCGCGCAGTTGCGCGTCGGCATAGGCCTGGCTGCGGCCGTTATCCAGCAGCACCAGGTGCACCTCGCGCGGGCCGTCGCGCTCGCCCGCGCGGCGCGGGCCGGAGATCAGGTTGAAGTAGGTGGTGATGGCCTGCCCGGTGGCCGAGCGCGTCAACAGGCTGGACAGCGGCACGATGTGCTCAAGCCGGGCCACCACCTTCTCCATGCCCATGATGGCGATATGCACATCGGGCACCGTGGTGGACAGGCGGCCGTTGCCCTCGTTTTCCACCAGCCATAGCGTGCCGGTGTCCGCGGCGGCAAAGTTCACGCCGGACAGGCCGATGTCGGCGTTGACGAATTCCTGGCGCAGCGCGCGCCGGCCGGTCTGGATCAGTTCGTCCACGTCCTCGGTATAGGGCGTGCCGGGGATATGCTGCGCGAACAGCTCGGCAATGTCGCCGCGCGTCTTGTGGATGGCCGGCATCACGATGTGCGACGGCTTCTCGCCCGCGAGCTGCACGATGTACTCGCCCATGTCGGACTCGATGCAGTCGATGCCACGCTCGGCCAGGTAATGGTTCAGCTCGATTTCCTCGCTGGCCATCGACTTGCCCTTGATCACGCGGCGCGCCTGGCGGGCCTGCGCGATGCCGTGCACGATCGCATTGGCCTCGTCAGCGGTCTCAGCCCAGTGCACCTGCACGCCGGCCGCGGTGAGCTTGTCCTCCAGTTGCACCAGCAGGTCCGGCAGTTGCGACAGCGCGTGCTGGCGGATCGCTTCGCCCAGGTCGCGCAACTGCTCCAGCTCATCGCCGTCGGGGAACTGCACGGCGCGCTTGGCCTGCAGGAAGTCCATGGCGCCGCGAAAGCTGCTGCGCAGCTTGGGGTCGTCCAGCGCCGCGCGCGAGCGCGCCTTGAAATCCGCGGCAGGCACGAAGTGCAGGGGGACGGCGCTGTCCCGGGCAGTCGTTGATGTACTCATTGCGCGGCTCCCGTCCCGGCGCTGCCGGTCACGATGATGACCCACAGCTCGCGCGGGCCATGCGCGCCATAGGCCAGCGTTTGCTGGATGTCCGAGGTCTTGGATGGGCCGGATACCAGCACCAGGTTGGTCGGCATGCCAGCGCTCCAGCGCTCGGCGCGCGCGGCGCAATGCAGGTCCGGATGCAGCGTCTCGGCGTAGACCAGCGCGATATGCAGCGGCGGCACCAGCGAGACCGTGCGTGGCGTTTGCGCGTCGGGCGCCAGCACCAGCGTGCCGGTGGCGGCAATGCCGGAGCGCGCCACGGTGAAGCCCGCATCCACGGTGTCGAAGAGTTCCGCCTTCCATGCTTCGATGGGGCGCGCGTAGGACAGCGGCGCCACGCTGGCAGGCAAGGCGCGCATCAGCGCGGCGCCTTGCGCGGCGGCCGGGTCCAGCAGCAGGCGGCGCACGCCGGCGGCAACGAGCCTGTCTGCAAGTTGCGCGGGCCAGGCCTCGGCGCTGGCACAYCAGGCCAGCGCGTGCGAGGCGCCCAGTGCAGCCTGCATGGCCTGCGCCAGCTCGGCGGGGGTGGCCGCCTCGCGGCGGGCGTCGTAGTGCGCGTCGATGCGCGCATCCAGCTGGCTGGCGTCGGCAGCGGGTGCTGGTGCGGCCGCGCGTAGCCGGCCGAGCATGCGCTCGCGGGCGCTCAGTGTGCTCATGCTTGCTCCTTGGCGGCGCCGCCGGTACGCCGCCACAGGAAGGTGGCGAGGTGCTCGACAGGCAGTGGCGCGCCCTGGTGCCTGGCCGCGTGCCCGATATTGAGCAGGCAGCCGCAGTCGGCGGAGACCAGCCGGTCGCAGCCGGTGGCGCAGGCCGAGGCGATCTTGTCCTGCACCATGGCGCCGGAGATGTCGGGATGCTTGAGCGAGAAGGTGCCGCCAAAGCCGCAGCACTCGGATTCGCGCTGATGCTCGGCACGCGTGACGCCGGGCAGGGCGTCGACCAGGGCCACGCCATGGTCGCGCGTACCCATTTCTCGACGCGCGGCGCAGGAGGTGTGCAGCACCACGGTTTCGGGTGGCTGGCCGGCGACGGCGCTCACGTCGAAGCGGACGTTCAGCACATGCAGCAGGAACTCGCTCAGCTCGTACACGCGCCCGGCCAGCAGGGCGGCCTTGGGGCCGGCCACGGGATCCTGCGCGAACAGTTGCGGCCAGTGGTGCCGCATCATCCCGGCGCAAGAGCCCGAGGGCACGATCACCGGCCACGGCTCGGCGAACAGATCCAGCTGGGCCAACGCCACCTTCCGGGCCTGTTCCGGGTTGCCGCTGCTATAGGCAGGCTGCCCGCAGCAACTCTGTCCACGCGGGAAGTGCACGGTCAGGCCCTCTCGCTCCAGCAGCCGCACGGCGTCCAGGCCGGCTTGCGGCACGAACATGTCGACCAGGCAGGTGGCGAACAGGTAGACCTGTGCCGGGGCAGGGGGATAGCGCCTTTGCTTCATGTCTCGCTCCGTGGGGGCGGCTGCCTGGCTGTCGGGCTCAGGGCTGGCCGTTGTTTGAGCGCATAATTCCGCGAGACGCGCGCCAGTTCAAATTGGTTGGACCAGTTGGGCGCGGCGAATCGATTCCGGAGCGAGAGGATGGCGGCGGGCAGGCAGGCGCGCGGGCGCGTGGAAGAGGTGATGCGAAAACTGGAAACGGCGATGCTGGACGGCACCTGGCCGGCCGGTGCCCGCCTGCCCGCGGAGCGGCTCCTGGCCGAGCAATATGGCGTGGCGCGCAACACCATCCGCGAGGCCACCCAGCGGCTGGCGGCGCGGGGCTTGCTGCAAAGCCGGCAGGGCGCCGGCGTGTTCGTCACCGAGCAGCTGCGCACCGGCTTTGCCTCGCCATGGCGCCAGCTGGTGGCGGACCACCCGGTGCTGCGTGACGATATCCTGGAGTTTCGCCGGGTGCTGGAGGGCGCTACCGCTTACTTTGCCGCGATGCGCGCGGATGCCGCGGATCTCAAGCRCATCCGCGGCCTGCTCCGCGCGCTGGAAGCCGCCCGCCAGCAAGACGACAAGGCGGCCGAGGCCGAGGCGGACGCCAAGCTGCATGAGGCCATTGCCCAGGCCTCGCACAACACCATGTTCCTGCACCTGCATACCAGCGTGATCGGCATGCTGCGCGAACACATCACCATCAACGGCACGGGCCTGCGGGTGCAGGACGAGGATGCCTCCGCGCTATTGCTGCTGCAGCACCGCACGCTGTGCGAGGCCATCTGCGCGCGCCGGCCGGAGGAGGCGCGCACCGCCATGCAGACGCACATCGACTTTGTGCGCAGCCGGGTGGAGCAGCAAGGAGACGGGGCAAGCGCCTGAAGCCGGGCGCCGGATCGGGGGGAATTGGTCCTACCGGTGGCGCCAGGCGTCAGATCAGGCCCTTGTTCGACAGCTCGCGCTTGAGATAGGCATAGTAGATCGGCCCGGCAATCACGCCGGCGACGCCGTACAGCGACTCCATCAGCAGCATGACCGTGAGCAGTTCCCAGGCGGCGGCATTGATGCGCGCGCCGATGATGCGCGCGTTGAGGAAGTACTCGAACTTGTGGATTACCACCAGGTAGAACAGCGAGGCGATCGCCATGGGCAGCGAGATCGACAGCGAGGCCACCACGATGCCCGTGTTCGACACCAGGTTGCCCAGCACCGGCAGCAGCCCGACCAGGAACGTGAAGGCGATCAGCGTCTTGGCCAGTGGCAGGTGCACGCCAAACAGCGGCAGCACCACCAGCAGGTAGACCGCGGTGAGCGCKGTGTTGATCAGCGAGATCTGCACCTGGGCGAAGATGAACTGCGAGAACGCCAGCTGCAGGTTGCGGGCGCGTTCCACCAGCGCAGAGGCCAGCGGCCGGCGGTTGGGCTTGGAGATGGCGCGGTACAGCGCGACCATCGCGCCGATCACCAGGCCGATCAGGATATGCGCGAGGCTGCGCAGCACCTCGGTGCCGAACTTCTGCGCCATCTGCGCGTGCTCGCGCAGCCAGGCAATGAGGGCGTTGGCCAGTTCATCCACGCCGCGCGGCAGTGCGTCGCTGACCCAGACCGGCAGCTGGGCGCGGGACTTGTCGATGATGTCGGCGGTGCGGATCAGCAGGGTGTCGAGCGTGTTGCCGTCGCCGCTGACAAAGCGCACCAGTGCCCAGCCCCCAAGCGTGAGCGCCAGCAAGGTGACAGCGGAGAGAATTGCCACCGCCAGGGCGTCGTGGCGCTGGTGCAGGCGCACCAGCTTGGGCGCCAGCACGTCCACCAGCGAGTACAGCAGCAGGCCCGCCATGAGCGCCGCCACCAGGTTGGCCTGCATCACCATCCAGAGCGCCAGGGCKGTCAGGATATAGGCGGCAGTCGTGACATTGAACCACTTTGCATCCGGCAAGCGGGGTATGCGTGGCGGATCGGGCTGATTCATCAAGTCTCCTGCATTGAGGGGCCGCACCGTCTGGTGGACGGCCGGGCGTCTGTGCATTGTACGGCGCTCGATTGTCCGATGGGCGGACGGCGAAGGCAAGCGCCCGGGCGGCGACAATGTGCGCCCGTGGTTGCTATGATCGGGCTGTTCGCGGGCCCGCCAGCTGACCGAGACAGATCCCATGACCTTTGCCCATACCGTAGCCTCGCGGCGGCATCTCTTCGCCGATCTCAAGACCCTGCTGGCCAAGGCCAGCCCGGCGCGCTCGGGCGACTACCTGGCCGGGCTGGCGGCTGCCAGCGAGGAGGAGCGCATGGCCGCGCGCATGGCGCTGGCCGAGGTGCCGCTGGCGCACTTCCTGACCGAGGCGCTGGTGCCCTACGAGGACGACGAAGTCACGCGCCTGATCATCGACCACCATGACAGCCACGCCTTTCGCGAAATCGCGTCCTTCACCGTGGGCGACTTGCGCAACTGGCTGCTGCTGCACGAGACCGATTCCGCGGCGCTGGCGCGCGTGACGCCGGGCATCACGCCGGAGATGGCGGCGGCGGTGAGCAAGCTGATGCGCAACCAGGACCTGATCGCGGTGGCGCGCAAGTGCCGCGTCGTCACGCGCTTTCGCAACACCATTGGCTTGCCCGGGCGGCTCTCCGTGCGGCTGCAGCCCAACCATCCCACCGACGATGCCCGCGGCATTGCCGCCTCGATGATCGATGGCCTGCTCTACGGCTGCGGCGATGCCACCATCGGCATCAACCCAGCCACCGACAACCTCGGCGCCATCGTCACGCTGCTGCGGCTGGTCGACGACCTGCGCTGCCGCTTCGATGTGCCCACCCAGTCCTGCGTGCTGACCCACGTCACCAACACGCTGCGCGCCATCGAGCAGGGCGCGCCGGTGGACCTGGTGTTCCAGTCGGTGGCCGGCAGCGAGCGCGCCAACGCCGGCTTTGGCATCAGCCTGGCGCTGCTGCGCGAGGCGCATGAGGCCGCGCAAGGCCTGGCGCGCGGCACGGTGGGCAACAGCGTGATGTATTTCGAGACCGGACAGGGCAGCGCGCTGTCGGCCAACGCGCACCACGGCGTGGACCAGCAGACCATGGAGGCACGCGCCTATGCGGTGGCGCGCGCGTTCTCGCCGCTGCTGGTCAATACGGTGGTGGGCTTTATCGGCCCCGAGTACCTGTACGACGGCAAGCAGATCATCCGCGCCGGGCTGGAAGACCATTTCTGCGGCAAGCTGCTCGGCGTGCCGATGGGCTGCGATGTCTGCTATACCAACCACGCCGAGGCCGACCAGGATGACATGGACACGCTGCTGACGCTGTTCGGCGTGGCCGGCATCAACTTCATCATGGGCGTGCCCGGCGCCGACGACATCATGCTGAACTACCAGAGCACCTCGTTCCACGACGCGCTCTACCTGCGCGACACGCTGGGCCTGCGCCMCGCGCCCGAGTTCGAGGACTGGCTGCAGCGCATGGGCATCCTCGGCGCGGATGGCCGCCTGCTGGAGCTGGCCGAGCGCCAGCCGCTGCTGCAACTCGCGCGCGGCCTGTAACGCATCATGGCCAACCAGCATATTCCTGCACGCACGAGGCCCGCGTCATGAGCCAGAAGCTGATCCACGACAACCCCTGGCAGCGCCTGCGGCAGTTCACCGTGGCACGGATTGCGCTGGGCCGCTGCGGCAACAGCCAGACGACGGAAACCGTGCTCGCGTTCGGCCTGGCGCATGCGCAGGCGCGCGACGCCGTGCATGCGCCGCTGGCGCGCGCGGCCATTGAACAGGCATTGCGCAATGCCGGCTTCGACACCGTGGCCGTGCACAGCGCCGCACCGGATCGTCAGCACTACCTGCGCTGCCCGGACCTTGGCCGCCAGCTCGACGACGCCAGCCGCGCGCTGCTAGCGCAGGCGCGCCCTGCCGAGCCGCCCGACGTCGTCTTCGTGATGGCCGACGGCCTGTCCGCGCTGGCGGCGCAGCGCCACGGCGTGCCATTGCTGCTGGCCGTGCGCGAGCACCTGCCGGGCTGGCGCATCGGCCCGGTGGTGGTGGCCGAGCAAGCCCGCGTGGCACTGGGCGACGAAGCCGCACTGCTTCTCGGCGCGCGCCAGGTGGTGATGCTGATCGGCGAGCGCCCCGGGCTGAGCTCGCCCGACAGCCTCGGCATCTACCTGACGCACGACCCGCGCCCGGGCCGCACCGACGCCGAGCGAAACTGCATCTCCAACGTGCGTCCCGAAGGGCTGTCCTATGCGCAGGCCGCGGCCAAGCTGGCCTTCCTGCTGCGCGGGGCGCTGGCGCTCGGGCACAGTGGCGTGGATTTAAAGGACGATAGCGCGCATGGGGCGTTGCCGGAGCCATCGGCGCAGCAAGGACAGTTAGGGAACTGACTGGTTATCGCGGATGTCTTACTCGTTTATCGGTAAGCGATATATAATTCCGCCATGATCCAGTCGTTCAAATGCGAAGACACTGCAGCGTTGTTCTCAGGCCGGCGCGTTCCGCGATTCGCCAACATCAGGGCAGCGGCAGAACGCAAGCTGGAGATGCTTGCCGCTGCCGCCTCGCTCGACTTCCTGCGATCTCCGCCTGGCAACCGGCTTGAAGTGCTGGGCGGCGACCGCAAAGGGCAGCACAGCATCCGCATCAACGATCGGTGGCGAGTGTGTTTCGTTTGGACGGCCGACGGCCCGGAGGCCGTCGAGATCGTGGACTATCACTGAAAGGAGATCACCATGGCCCGCTTCCAGAATGGTATGCGACCGGTCCATCCCGGCGAAATCCTCCGCGAGGAGTTTCTCGCCCCGCTTGGCATGAGCGCCAACGCGCTAGCCGTGGCGCTGCATGTCACCGCGGCCCGCATCAACGACATCGTGCGCGAGCGCCGGGGCATTACACCGGACACCGCCATGCGGCTGGCTCGCTACTTTGGCGGCGACGCCGAGTCCTGGCTCAACCTGCAACAGTCTTATGACCTGAAAGTGGCGCAGCGCGAACACGGCAAGGAGATTGCTGCCCAGATCGCGCCACGCGACCTGGAAGCGGCTTGACGACATCCGGCCGCCTTTCAGGCGCCTTTTTTGCCGCGCTCACGCAAGATCAAACACCCGCCCCGGGCTCAGGATGTTGTGCGGATCCAGCGCGCGCTTGAGCAGCCGCATCAGCGCCAGCTCCTCCGGCGTGCGGGAGCAGTGCAGGTAGGGCTTCTTGTGAAAGCCGATGCCGTGCTCGGCGGAGACGCTGCCCTCGAACTCCCGCACCACGCCGTACATCACGTCGGAAATCTCATGCTCGGGGAAGTCGTGGTCGGTGGCGCCGGGCAGGTACACGCTGACGTGCAGGTTGCTGTCGCCCACGTGGCCGAAGTTGACCGGCTCGGCATGCGGCCACACCGCCAGCAAGCGGGCGCGCAGCGTCTCGGCGAATTCGCCGATGCGGCCGATCGGCAGGCTGACGTCATAGGCCGCATTGGGCGACCACATCACCGGGAATTCGGCCACCGCATCGCGCAGTTGCCAGAAGCTCTGCGCTTCCTTGTGGCTGGATGCGATCGCCGCATCCTGGATCAGGCCGGCTTCCATCGCAGATTCCAGCATGCCCTCGAAGACCGGCGCGTCCTGCGCGCCGTCGTTGCCCTGCAGGTCAAGCAGCACGTAGAAAGGATGGCCGGCAGGCAGCGGCGCGCGCACGCCCGGCACGCGCGTGGTCACCAGCCCGTAGAAATCCGCCCACATGACCTCAAAGGCCGACAGCCGCCCCGAGAGCTTGCGCTGCGCATGGCGCAGCAGGCGCACCACGTCATCGTAGGTCTCGAGCGCGCACAGCGCCGTCTGCGTGGCGCAGGGCAGCGGCGCCAGCCGCAGCACGGCGCGCGTGATCACGCCCAGCGTGCCTTCGCTGCCGATAAAGAGCTGGCGCACGTCGTAGCCGGCATTGTTCTTCTGCATCTTGTTGAGCGACGACACCACCGTGCCATCGGCCAGCACCGCTTCCAGGCCCAGCACCTGGTCGCGCATCATGCCGTAGCGGATCACGCGGTTGCCGCCCGCGTTGGTGGCGATATTGCCGCCGATCTGGCAGCTGCCGCGCGCGCCCAGGTCCACTGCCAGYAGCCAGCCGGCCGCGCGCGCGGCTTCCTGCGCCGCCTGCAGCGTGGTGCCGRCCATCACGGTCATGGTGCCGGCCTGCGCATCGATCTCTTCCACGCCACGCATGCGCTCCAGCGAAAGCACCAGTTCGCCGCCTTCGGGCGTGGCGGCGCCGGCCAGGCCGGTCAGCCCGCCCTGGGGCACCACAGGCTGGCGCAGCCGGTGGCACAGCGCCAGCACGGCGGCCACTTCTGCCGTATTGCGCGGGCGCACCACCGCCAGCGGCGGCACCGCGCCAAGCGGCGCATACCAGTCCTTGCGAAAGCGCGTTTCGATGGCGTCGCCGGTTTGCAGCCCGGGCGCGTCCAGCAGCGTGGCGAGTTCCCTGAGCAGGGCGGAGGACGGGGCGGGTTGGGGAGCGGGGCTTGCCATGTGCGGTGTGTGTGAAGGAGAAGGGTGCTAATGCTATGGGAGGATGGGCACAGCGTTAAGGGCCAATCGGGCTGGTGACGATGGCACCATCACCGCAATGGGGCTCAGCCCGCCAGGAACGCCGAGATCGCCTGGGCCAGGAAGGCGCGGTCGGCCGGGATGTTGTGCGGGTTCCCGGCCCGGTGCCCGTAGTCCGAGGGAATCGGCCGCAGCGTGGCAGTGCGGGCTCCGGTGAGCTTGCCGATTTCCGCGGCGTTGTCCTGGGCCTGGAAGTAAGCATCGGTTTGGCCGGGCATCAGCAGCACGTGCGCCCTGATCGCCGCCAGCGCGCGGTCCAGATCGCCGCCGAAAGCGTCGCAGCGGCTGATATCGCCGTTCTGYCACGTCCACAGTTGCGCCAGCAGGTCGTTGGCGTCACGGCGCAAGAAATTGACGTCCCAGGTCTTCGCCAGGAAATCCTCCAGCGAGGCAAAGCCCGATTGCCGCCACAGCTCGTCGCGGTAGAACGCATGCGACAGCGCCCAGCCGGCGTACACGCGGCCCATGGCGCGGTACCCCGCGCGCGGCGGCTCGGTGAAGCGGCCGTCCCTGAATGCCGGATCGGCAGTGAGCGCGGCCCTGACGCCTTCGAGGAAAACCTGGTTGAACGGGGAGCATCGCGCGCTGCCGCAGACCACGGCGATCCGCTTGACCATGTCCGCATGGCAGGCGCCCCAGTGGTAGGCCTGCATGCCGCCCATCGACCAGCCGTACACCAGGGCGATCGTCTCGATGCCGAACACCTCCTGCAGCAGCCTGCGCTGCACCGCCACGGCGTCGTGGTGGGTAACGCAGGGGTAGGCGCCCGGCGCGAACCGTGCCGCGGCATTCGACGGCGACGCCGACAGGCCGTTGCCAAACAGGTTCGGGATGATGACGAAGTAGCGTTCCGGATCCAGCACGCCGCCCGGCGCGACCAGCCATTGGGTGTCGTAGTGCTGCGCGCTGAACGAGGTCGGGTAGACGATCACGTTGTCCTTGCGGGCGTTCAGCGTGCCGAAGGTCTTGTAGGCGAGCTGCATGCCGGGGAAGGCCTGGCCGGATTGCAGCGTCACGGTGCCTGCATCGAACAGCGCGTAGTCTTTGTCGACGGTCATGTCAGCAGCTCCAGGTAGGGTTGGCGGCTATTGTGCCCGCACTCGCATCAACACACTCAAGCACCGCTCCAGGCCTCCCGGTTGATCCCCGCCACCGGCGCGCGGCGTGGCGCCTGCGTGCGCGCCAGATGCTCCAGCGCGGGTTCGATCACCTCCGCCAGTTTGTGGAAGGCCGGCGCGATCTCGTCGTCCGGCACGCAGGCATATCCCAGCAGCAAGCCCTGGTTGGTCGCCCGCGCGGGGTCCGCGAAATAGCGCGACAGCGGCCGCGTCGACAAGCCCTGCGTACGCGCCGCCATGCTGATGCCGAGGTCGTCGGCGCCCGGCGGCAGGTGGATCACCATGTGCAGCCCGGCTTCATGCGTGGAGGTGGGCCAGTCCGCGCCCAGGCGCGTGGCGATGGCCTCGCGCAGCAGCCCCTGGCGCTGCGCGTAGCGCTGCCGCATGCGGCGGATATGCGTGGCGTAATGCCCCTCCTCGATAAAGTCGGCCAGCACCGCCTGCTGCACCAGCTGCCCCTCGCGGAACAGCTCCGACAGCCCTGTTGCGAAATGCGGCGCCAGCGGCTTGGGCAGCACCATGAAGCCCATGCGCAGGCCGGGGAACAGCGTCTTGGAAAACGTGCCCATGTAGATCACGCGGTCGTGCTCATCCAGCCCCTGCAGCGAGGCAAGCGGGCGGCCCTCGAAGCGGAATTCGCTGTCGTAGTCGTCCTCCACGATCCACGCGCCGCGCTGGCGCGCATATTCCAGCAGCATGCGCCGGCGCGACAAGCTCATCACCATGCCCAGCGGATATTGGTGTGACGGCGTGGCAAAGATAAAACGCGGCGGGTTCTGCAGCGTGGCCGCATCCGGGGCAAGGCCTTCGCTATCCACCGGCACGGGGATGGTCTCGATGCCGGCGCTGTTGAGCAGGCTGCGCGTGCCCCAGTAGCCGGGGTCTTCCATCCAGGCCTTGTCGCCGACATCGCCCAGCAGCCGCGCGATGAGGTCGATGGCCTGGTGGATGCCGGTGGTCAGGATGATCTGCTCCGGCTCGCAGCGCACCGAGCGCACCAGCCGCAGGTGCTCGGCCATCACGCGGCGCAGCGGCAGGTAGCCACCGTTGTGCGCATACGTCAGAAGCTCGGGCTTGGGGGCGCGCCAGTGCTTGTTCAGCAACCGTGCCCAGACCGCGTGCGGAAACAACGAAACGTCGGGTACGCCGGAGACGAACGCACCCCATTGGCGATCCGACGCACCGGAATGCGACACCAGATGCTGCCCGCGCCGCGAAAGCGCGAAGCGGTTCGGATTTTGCTGCGCCGCGAGCACTGGCATGGTGCCATTTTTCGCTCTGATGTTGTGCAATGCACTATGGTCGGGAAAACTCTGCGACACGAAGGTGCCACTTCCGCTAGCGGCGGTGACATAGCCCTCCGCCAGCAACTGCTCAAATGCATAAAGCACGGTATTGCGGGAAACCCCTATCTCCTTCGCAAGCAGGCGCGACGCAGGCAGCTTGCTACCCGCAACCAAAGACCCAGCAAGGATTTCCTGCCGAATGATCTCGTAGAGCTGGCGGTTCATATGCGCGCCGTTTTTATCCGCAGCACCATCCGCGGGCCGCTCCAGACGCTGCAGCAGCAGCTCCGACAAAATCGTCTCTTTCAAAGTGGCCCCGCGTGAAAAGAAAAATATGGATCTATGTATGGTACCAATGATCGGCTAAGTTTCGACACATCTTGTTTCGATCGTCGTTTTTTTCAACGGCGTTTTGCCGATCAGGCCGATTCGACCCCTCAGGGCACGTTCCAACCACGCGCCCCGCACAGCCAGTGGAGCCACTTATGCAACGTCCCACCGCTACGCCCGCCAGCCCCGCGCTTTCCACCGATGCCATCGCCGCCGCCGTGCGCGCGCTCGAGCCCTACATGGTCCGTACGCTGTCGGAGTTCGTGGCGGCGCCCAGCCCTTCCGGGCAGGAACAGCCGGCCGTGGCGTTCATGGAGGGCGCGCTGCGCGAGCTGGGCCTGGAGCCGGAGCGCATCTACCTGCGCAGCGAGACGTTGAAGGACCTGCCGCTGTTCTCGCCGCCATGCTGTCCGGACGGCGGACGCTACAACTTGCTGGCCACGCATCGCCCGGCGACGAAGGGCGGCCGCTCCGTGCTGTTCAACGGCCATCTGGACGTGGTGCCCACCGGCCCGGAGTCGATGTGGCGCCAGTCGCCCTATGCGCCGTTTGTCGAGGACGGCTGGCTGTTTGGCCGCGGCGCGGGCGACATGAAGGCCGGCATCATCTGCACGCTTGCCGCCTATAAGGCGCTGAAGGATCTCGGCGTGCAGCCCGCCGGCGCGGTCGGCTTCAACGCCGTGCTCGAAGAGGAGAACACGGGGAACGGCGCGCTGGCTACCGTGGCCGCGCTCGCCAGCGCGGTGGGCGCCGGCAAGCTGGCCTCGTTCGACACCGTTGTGATTCCCGAGCCGCTGGGCGAGAGCCTGATGAGCGCGCAGATGGGCGTGTTCTGGATGTTTGTCGAACTCACCGGCCGCCCGGCGCATGCCGCCTACATGACCACCGGCGTGAACCCGGTGGAGGCCGGCATCGCGGTGATGGCCGACCTGCGCAAGCTCGAGGCCGAGTGGAACCTGCCGCAGAACCGCCCCACCGTCTATCGCGACCACGCGCACCCGATCAACTTCAACCTCGGCCAGATCCAGGGCGGCGAATGGAACTCGTCGGTGCCCTGCACCTGCACGCTCGGCATTCGCATCGGCTTCTACCCGACCATGAGCGTGACCGATGCCAAGGCGCGCGTCGAAGCCTGTGTGCGCGGCACGCTGGAGCGCCTGGCCAGCAACCTCACGCTCCAACTCCGCTACGAAGGCTTCCACGCCCCGGGCTGCGAGTTCGATCTCGATGTGCCCAGCATGCAGGCGCTCGGCGAGGCCCACCGCAAGGTAAATGGCGAAGCGGTGCGGCGCGAAGCCACCACCGCCACCACCGACGCGCGGCACTTCCGCCTGATGCTGGAAACGCCGGTGACGTGCTACGGCCCGCAGGCCCGCAACATCCATGGCATCGACGAGTCGGTTTCCATCCAGAGCATGGTGCGCGTTACGACCACGCTCGCGCAGTTCATGCACGACTGGTGCGGCGTAGAGCCGGTCAGCGCTTGAAGTCCACGCAGCAAATCGCCTTCGCGTATCCGCAGATCACGATCACCACCACAGGAAACTGACCGATGAAACACCTCACCCAACACCTGAAAAAGAGCTTTGGTAAAAGCCTGGTGTCGATGGCGCTGGCAACCGCCGGCCTGGCCCTGGCACCGGCACTATTGCCCGCGGGCAGCGCGGTCGCGCAGACCGCTGGCGGCACCTTGTCCGGCATCGTGCAACCCGAGCCGCCGATCCTGATCAGCGCGATGAACTCGCAGGCGCCCACGCAATATGTCGCCGGCAAGATCTACCAGGGCCTGCTGACCTACGGCCCGGACCTGAAGCCGCACCCGGAACTCGCCAAGTCGTGGAAGATCTCGGCCGATGGCCTGACCTACACGTTCGAGCTGCAGAGTGGCGTGAAGTGGCATGACGGCAAGCCCTTCACGTCCGCCGACGTGGTGTTCTCGATCGACAAGATGCTGCGCGAAGTGCATGTGCGTACGCGCGCCGTGCTGAACAAATACATGGAATCGATCCGCGCCGTGAATGACAGCACGGTCGAGATCAAGCTCAAGGAAGCGTTCCCGCCGTTTATCTCGATGTTCGAGACCGGCACCATGCCGATGATGCCCAAGCACATCTACGACGGCACGGATTACCGCAACAACCCGGCCAACCAGAAGCCTGTCGGCACCGGCCCCTTCATGTTCAAGGAATGGAAGAAGGGCGCCTACATCAAGCTGGCCAAGAACCCCAACTACTGGAAGAAGGGCAAGCCCTACCTGGATGAACTGGTGTTCTACGTGATCCCGGACTCGGCCTCGCGCGCGGTGGCCTTCGAGAAGGGCGACGTGCAGGTGCTGCGCGGCGGCGACGTGGACAACGTGGACGTGAAGCGCCTGCGCGCGTTGCCTAATGTGGAATACACCACCAAGGGCTGGGAGCTGTTCTCGCCGATGTCGAACCTGTTGATGAACATGCGCAAGCCGCCGTTCAACAACGTCAAGGTACGCGAGGCGGTGATGCACGCGCTCAACCGCAAGATGATCGTGGACAACATCTTCTTCGGCATGGGCAAGCCGGCGGTCAGCCCGTTCGCCTCCGCCACGCTGTTCTTCGACAAGAGCACGCCGGTCTATGACTTCAACTTGAAGAAGGCGCGCGAGCTGATCAAGGAGTCCGGCGTCAACGTGGGCCAGTACCCGGTCAAGATCCTGTCGTCATCCTATGGCGCAAACTGGGACCGGCTTGACGAGTACATGAAGCAGATGCTGGAACAGCTTGGCTTCAAGGTCAGCATCGAGTCCGCCGACGCCGGTACGTGGTCCGCCCGCGTCAGCAACTGGGACTTCGACCTGACCGCCACGTACACCTACCAGTACGGCGATCCGGCGCTGGGCGTGGAACGTCTCTACGTGACCAAGAACATCGTCAAGGGCACGCCGTTCGCCAATGTGCAGGGCTACAGCAATCCGCAGGCCGATGAACTCTGGGCCAAGGCCAGCGTCACCATGGACCCGGCCGAGCGTCAGAAGCTCTATAGCCAGGTGCAGAAGATCCTGATGACGGAAGTGGCCGCGGGCAACCTGTTCGAGCTGGAGTTCCCCACGCTGTATCGCAAGAACGTGAAGAACCTCGTGACCACCGCCATCGGACTGAACGAGTCGTTCGACAACGTTTCCATCGAGAAGAACTGAGTACGCCGGAGTACGCCGTTACCCAGGTAACAAGTAGCCAGTACGGTCACGCGCCGGGCCATCCGCCCGGCGCGCGCGTGGAGCATGCCGTGAATTTTCTCTCTTTCCTGCTATCCCGACTGTGGAAGGCCCTCGTGGTCGTCCTCGGCGTGGTCATCATCAATTTCTTCCTGATCCGCATGGCGCCTGGCGACCCCGCCACCGTGCTGGCGGGTGAGGCCGGTGCGGGCGATGCCGCCTTCGTTGGCCAGTTGCGTCAGCAGTTCGGGCTGGACCAGCCGGTGCTCACGCAGCTTGGCATCTACCTCAAGGGCGTGGCCAAGCTCGATCTCGGCTACTCGTATCGCAATCACCTGCCGGTGCTCGACCTGATCCTGGACCGGCTGCCCGCCACCATCGTGCTGATGAGCGGTGCCTTTGTCTTTTCCATCGTGCTTGGCGTGTTCCTCGGCGTGATCTCGGCGCGCACGCGCTATGAGARCAAGCGGCGCTGGATCGACAGCGCGGTGATGTCCGCGGCGCTGCTGTTGTACGCCACGCCGCTGTTCTGGCTTTCGCTGATGGCCATCATCCTGTTCTCGGTGGTGCTGGGCTGGCTGCCGGCGTTTGGCATGGAAACCATTGGCGCAGGCTATACCGGGCTGGCGCGCATCCAGGATGTGGCGCTGCACTTGATCCTGCCCACCGTCTCGCTCGGCTGCTTCTTCATGGCGGTGTACGTGCGCCTGACCCGCGCCTCGATGCTGGAAGTGATGGGCATGGACTTCGTCAAGACCGCGCGCGCCAAGGGCGTGCCCGCTGGCCGCGTGATCCGCGTGCATGTGCTGCGCAACGCGCTGCTGCCAGTCATTACCTTTGCCGGCATCCAGCTTGGCCAGATGGCCGGCGGCGCGGTGCTGACCGAGACCGTCTTCTCCTGGCCGGGCATTGGCCGGCTGATGTTCGACGCCCTGCTGCAACGCGACTACCAGCTGCTGCTCGGCATCTTCTTTGTCACCTCGGCGCTGGTTGTGTTCTTCAACCTGGTGACCGATATCGTCTACCGCTTCATCGACCCCCGCATCTCGGTGGGCGGCAAGGGAGCCACGGCATGAAAGCCTTCGCACAACGTTATTGCCGCAACTACGGCGCCGTGATCGGCCTGGTCGTGCTGCTGCTGGTGGTCGCCGTGGCGCTGCTGGCGCCGGTGCTGTACGAGGAGTCGCCCTGGCTGATGGTGGGCGATCCGCTGGTGCGTCCGTTTGCCGACGCGGCGTTTCCCTTTGGCACCGACATGCTCGGGCGCGACATCACCGCTGGCATGCTGTACGGCGCGCGCGTCTCGCTGCTGGTGGGCGTGATCTCCACCGGGGTGGCGCTGGTGTTCGGCATCCTGATCGGGTCGGTGGCCGGCTACTGCGGCGGACGCATCGACGACGCGCTGATGCGTTTTACCGAGTTCTTCCAGACCATCCCGCAACTGGCGATGGCGGTGGTGATCGTGGCGATCTTCAATCCCACCATCTACTCCATCGTGGCGKCCATCTCGGTGGTGTCCTGGCCGCCGGTGGCGCGTCTGGTGCGCGGCGAGTTCCTCACGCTCAAGCAGCGCGAGTTCGTGCAGGCTGCGGTGGTGATCGGGCAGAAACCGCTGCGCATCATCCTCACGCAGATCCTGCCCAACGCCATGTCGCCCATCATCGTGTCGGCCTCCTTCATGGTGGCTACGGCAATCCTGACGGAATCCGCGTTGTCCTTCCTGGGCCTGGGCGACCGCAACATGATGAGCTGGGGCTTCATGATCGGCGCGGCCCGCACCATGATCCGCGAAGCCTGGTGGATGAGCGTGTGGCCCGGCGTGGCCATCCTGCTGACGGTGCTGTCCATCAATCTGATCGGCGAAGGCCTGAACGACGCCATGAACCCGCAACTGCGCCGCCGTGGCGAGTAACGACAAGGAAGACGCCACCATGCAAGCACAAGACAAGCTACCGCTGCTATCCGTGCGCGACCTCACCATTGCGCTGCCTGCGGGCGGTGACCGTGCGCACGCGGTGAGGGATGTCAGCTACGACCTGCACGCCGGCGAGATTCTCTGCATCGTCGGAGAATCCGGCTCGGGCAAGTCGATGAGCGCCAACGCCATCATGGGCCTGCTGCCGCCGTACCTGAAGCCGCAGGGTGGCCAGATCCTGTTCCAGGGCAAGGACTTGCTCACGCAGGATGAGCAGACCTTGCTGTCCATGCGCGGCAAGGCCATGGCCATGGTGTTCCAGGAGCCGCTGTCGGCGCTCAACCCCGTGATGACGGTGGGCGACCAGATTGCCGAGGTCATGCGCGTGCACGACGCCTACCCCGGCGAGGCGCGGACCAAGCGCGTGCTGGAACTGCTGGAGTTCGTCGGCCTGCCCGATCCGGCCACGCTGATCCACAGCTATCCGTTCCGCCTGTCCGGCGGGCAGCGCCAGCGCGTGGTGATCGCCATGGCGCTCGCGCTGGAGCCGGCTTTGCTGATCGCCGACGAGCCGACCACTGCCCTGGACGTGACCACGCAGGCCCAGATCCTGGCGTTGATCAAGCGCATCCAGGCGGACAAGGGCATGGGCGTGATGTTTGTCACGCACGATTTCGGCGTGGTGGCGGAAATCGCCGATCGCGTCGCGGTGATGGAGAAGGGCGTGCTGGTGGAGGTAGGCCCGGTGCAGCAGGTGCTCAACCATCCGCAGCATCCCTATACCCGCCGGCTGATCAGCGCCGTGCCGCACGGGCGCGCCAAGGCGCGCGACCAGCAGGCGGCAGAGACCGTGCTGGAAGTGCGCGACCTGCGCAAGACGTATTCCTCCGGCGGCGGCCTGTTCAGCAAGAAGCGCGTGGTCAACGCCGTGGACGGCGTGAGCTTCAGCGTGCGGCGCGGGCAAACACTCGGCATCGTTGGCGAATCCGGCTCGGGCAAGTCCACCATCGGCAAATGCCTGCTGAAGCTGACCGGCATCGACGGCGGCGAGCTGCTGTTCGACGGCCAGGACATCGCCCGGCTGACGGAGCGCCAGTTCCGCCCGCTGCGCAGCGATGTGCAGATGATCTTCCAGGATCCGTTCGCCTCGCTGAACCCGCGCCATACTGTGGGCCGCATCATCACGGATGGCCCCGTGGCCAATGGCGTGCCGCTGGCGCAGGCCCAGGCGCGCGGGCGTGAGCTGCTGCAGCTGGTGGGCCTGGAGCCTTCCGCGTTCGACCGCTATCCCAACCAGTTCTCCGGCGGGCAGCGCCAGCGCATCGGCATTGCGCGCGCGCTGGCGCTGGATCCCAAGTTGCTAGTGGCCGATGAATCCGTCTCCGCGCTGGATGTCTCGGTGCAGGCGCAGGTATTGCAACTGCTGAGCGACCTGCAAAAACGGCTGAACATCGGCCTGATCTTTATCACCCACGACCTGCGCGTGGCCGCCCAGATCTGCCACCACGTGATCGTGATGCACAAGGGCCGCGTGGTGGAGTCCGGCCCGCCCGATCAGATCTTCGACGCGCCGCAGCATGCCTACACCCAGCGGCTGATCGCCGCGATTCCCGGCAAGGAGTGGGACCCGGCCCTGATCCGCGCCGCTGCCTGAGCCCAACAGCACGACCCCGACAGCACAACCGATATCAACGATGGAGCAACAGATGAAGAACGCCGAACTGGTTCGCCGCAAGGATGCCGCCACGCCCCGTGGCGTTGGCGTGATGTGCAACTTCTACGCCGAGCGCGCCGAGAATTCGGAGATTTGGGATGTGGAAGGCAAGCGCTATATCGACTTCGCCGCCGGCATCGCCGTGCTCAACACCGGCCACCGCCACCCGCGCCTGGTCGAAGCCATACAACGCCAGCTTGAGCGCTTCACGCACACCGCCTACCAGATCGTGCCGTACGCCAGCTATATCGAGCTGGCCGAGCGGATCAACCAGCGCGCGCCGGGCCGCTCGGCCAAGAAGACGGCGTTCTTCACCACCGGCGCCGAGGCTGTGGAGAACGCCATCAAGATCGCCCGCGCCGCGACMGGCCGCCCGGGCGTGATCGCCTTCTCCGGCGGCTTCCACGGCCGCACCATGATGGGCATGGCGCTGACCGGCAAGGTGGTGCCGTACAAGGTGGGCTTTGGCCCGTTCCCCGGCGAGGTCTTCCACGCGCCGTACCCGTGCGCGCTGCATGGCGTGTCGGTGGAGGACTCGCTCAAGGCGATGGAGCACCTGTTCAAGGCCGACGTGGATCCCAAGCGCGTGGCCGCCATCATCTTCGAGCCGGTGCAGGGCGAGGGTGGCTTCAACGTGGCGCCGACGGCCTTCGTCAAGGCGCTGCGCGCGATCTGCGACGAGCACGGCATCCTGCTTGTCGCCGATGAAGTGCAGACCGGCTTCGGCCGTACCGGCAAGCTCTTCGCCATGGAGCACTACGACGTGGCGCCCGACCTCACCACCATGGCCAAGAGCCTGGCCGGCGGCATGCCGCTGTCGGCGGTGTGCGGCCGTGCCGAAGTGATGGACGCCCCCGCGCCCGGCGGCCTGGGCGGTACCTATGCCGGCAATCCGCTGGCCGTGGCGTCCGCCCTGGCGGTGCTGGACGTACTGGAAGGCGAACAGTTGATCCCGCGTGGCGCGGCACTCGGCCAGCGCCTGGTCGAGCGGCTGGAAACCCTGAAAGCGCGCGTGCCGCAGATCGCCGAGATCCGCGGCCTGGGCGCGATGGTGGCGGTGGAGTTCCGCCGCGCCGACGGCGCGCCGGACGCGGAGTTCACGCGCGAGGTGCAGAACCGCGCGCTGGAGCAAGGCTTGCTGCTGCTGTCCTGCGGCGTGTACGGCAATGTGATCCGCTTCCTGTTCCCGCTGACGATTTCCGATGCGGTGATGAACGAAGGGCTGGATATCCTGGCCGATGTGCTTACGCGCTGAGCCGCGAATCCATCCACGAATCCATCCGCGAATCAATCCACGAACGGACAGAGAGTCAGAACGATCATGCAACTCAAAGACCCCACCCTGCTACGCTCGCAAGCGTTTATCGGCGGCCAGTGGCAGAACGCCGACAGCGGCGCCACCTTCCCCGTGACCAACCCCGCCGACGGTTCGCTGATCGGCACCGTGCCGCTGATGGGCGCGGCGGAAACCACCCGCGCCATCGAGGCGGCCCGCGTGGCGCAGGCCGCATGGCGCCGCAAGACGGCCCGCGAGCGTGCCCAGGTGCTGCGCGCCTGGTACGACCTGATGCTGGCCAATGCCGACGACCTGGCCATGCTGATGACCACCGAGCAAGGCAAGCCGCTGGCCGAGGCGCGCGGGGAAGCCGTCTACGCCGCCTCTTTCCTGGAATGGTTCGCCGAGGAAGCCAAGCGCGTCCACGGCGACGTGCTGGCCACGCCCGCGTCCGACAAGCGCCTGCTGGTGGTCAAGGAACCGGTTGGCGTGTGCGCGGCCATCACGCCGTGGAACTTCCCGCTGGCCATGATCACGCGCAAGGCGGGCCCGGCGCTGGCGGCGGGTTGCGCCATGGTGCTCAAGCCGGCTGAAGACACACCGCTGTCGGCGCTTGCGCTGGCGCTGCTGGCCGAACGCGCGGGCTTGCCCGCTGGCCTGCTGAGCGTGGTGACGGGCGACGCTGCCAGCTCGATCGAGATCGGCGGCGAGCTGACCGGCAGCCCGGTGGTGCGCAAGCTCAGCTTTACCGGCTCCACGGAAGTCGGCCGCATCCTGATGCGCCAGTCGGCGCCCACCATCAAGAAGCTGTCGCTGGAACTCGGCGGCAACGCGCCCTTCATCGTGTTCGACGACGCGGACCTGGACGCCGCCGTGGAAGGGGCCATGGCCTCCAAGTACCGCAACGCCGGCCAGACCTGCGTCTGCGCCAACCGCCTCTACGTGCATGACAAGGTGTACGACGCCTTCGCCGAAAAGCTGGTCGCCGCGGTGAACAAGCTCAAGGTTGGCCACGGCCTGGAACCCGGCGTACTGCAAGGCCCGCTGATCAATGAAGACGCGGTCGCCAAGGTGGAGCAGCACATTGCCGATGCACTGGGCAAAGGCGCGCGCGTACTCACGGGCGGCAAGCGCCACAGCCTGGGCGGCACGTTCTTCGAGCCCACCGTGCTGGCCGGCGTCACGCCGGACATGGTGGTGGCCAAACAGGAAACCTTCGGCMCGCTCGCGCCGCTGTTCCGCTTCACCAGCGACGAGGAAGTGGTCAACATGGCCAACGATACCGAGTTCGGCCTGGCCTCGTACTTCTTCAGCCGCGACATCGGCCGCATCTGGCGCGTGGCCGAGGCGCTGGAGTACGGCATGGTGGGCATCAATACCGGCCTGATCTCCAACGAGGTGGCGCCTTTCGGTGGCGTCAAGCAATCCGGCCTGGGCCGCGAAGGCTCCTCGTACGGCATCGAGGAATACCTGGAGGTCAAGTACCTCTGCATGGGCGGCGTGGACCGCTAAGCCCTCAGCCCAACGCAACGCGTTTTCAGGAGAAACCGCCATGAGCAGACCCCAGGCCGTACCCACCGTGCAGGTCGACAATGATCGCGTGGTCGTCACCGAGTGGCGCTTTGCGCCGGGCGCGCAGACCGGGCATCACCGCCACGGCTACGACTACGTGGTGGTGCCGATGACCACCGGCGCGCTGCGGCTGGAGACGCCGGCCGGCGAAGTCGTCAGCCAGCTCGTGGCGGGCCACGCCTATTACCGCGGCGCGGGCGTCGAGCACAACGTGATCAACGCGCACGAAGGCGACTGCGTGTTCGTGGAAATCGAGATCAAGCCAGTTGCGCCGCCTCCCGCAGCCGGGAAACCGTGAGTCTCACCAAAAGAAATCATGCGCGCCTTCTTCTCGGATGACCAACTGCTGCACCAGCCCCGCCAGTTCATGCGTGCGGGCCGCCTGTGCGAACCCACCGACGTGCCCGCCCGGGCCCACGCGCTGCAACGCGCGCTGGCCGGGCGCGGCATCACGCTGGCTGAGCCGGCCGACTTTGGCCGCGCGCCGCTGGAGGCCGTGCATAGCCCGGCGTATCTGGATTTTCTTGGCTATGCGTACGAGCGCTGGATGGCGCTGGCGCGGCCCGGGTTCGAGCCGGGCATCGAAGTGCTGCCCAATCTTTCGCCCTACTACAACGGCCGCGTGGACCAGCCGCGCCGCGTGCCATGCCCGACGGATTCCATCATTGCCCAGGCCGGCTATTACCTCGGCGACCTGAGCGCGCCGCTCGGGCCGCAGAGCTGGCGCTCCATCCTGCGCTCCGCGCACAGCGCCGTGGCGGCCGCGCAGTACGTGTGCGAGCAGCAAGACCGGCAAGGCATCGCCTACTCGCTGTCGCGCCCGTCCGGCCACCATGCGCACAGCGACCGCGCGGTGGGCTTTTGCTACGTCAACAACTCAGCCATCGCCGCAGAGACCTTGCTCAATCGCTTCAACAAGGTGGCGGTGCTCGACGTGGACGCACACCATGGCGATGGCACGCAGCAGATCTTCTACCAGCGCTCCGACGTGATGACGATCTCCCTGCACGCCGACCCGAGCGCGTACTACCCCTTCTATACCGGCTATGCCGTTGAGCGCGGCTATGGCGCGGGCTACGGCTACAACCTGAACTTTCCGTTGCCGCATGGCACCGAGGACGCCGGCTTCCTCGGCGCGCTCGACAACGCGCTCGATGCCCTGCGCGACTACCGTCCGCAGGCACTGGTGCTGGCACTGGGCTTCGACACCTACATCCACGATCCCATCAGCGTGCTGCGCGTGGGGCTGGACGCCTATCGCGGCATTGGCGAGCGCGTCAATGCGCTCGGCGTGCCCACCGTGGTGGTGCAGGAAGGCGGCTATGAGGTCGAGGCCATCGGTCCGGCGCTCGATTCCTTCTTGTCGGGCCTCGTGCCCGCCATGGCCTGAGCCACGTGCCGCAACTCTTGCGCTACCCGATTTCGCTTGAACAAGGAGAGCCGACATGACGACACTGAAGATCGATGGCGACCGCCTGTGGCAGTCGTTGATGGCATTGGCGCGCATCGGCGCCACGCCGCGCGGCGGCAATGCGCGCCTGGCGCTCACCGCGCTCGACGGCCAGGGGCGCGACCTGGTCACGGGCTGGATGCGCGACGCCGGCCTTACCGTCACGGTTGACAAGGTCGGCAATATTTTCGGCCGCCGCGCGGGGCGCAACGACAGCCTGCCGCCCGTGATGACCGGCAGTCATATCGATACGCAGCCMACGGGCGGCAAGTTCGACGGCTGCTTTGGCGTGCTGGCCGGGCTGGAAGTCATGCGTACCCTGAACGAGCAGGGCGTGCAGACCGAGGCGCCGCTGGAACTGGCAATCTGGACCAACGAGGAAGGCACGCGCTTCGTGCCGGTGATGATGGGCTCGGGCGTGTTCGCCGGCATCTTCCCGCTGCAGACCGCGCTCGATGCGACCGACACCGACGGCAAGCGCGTGGACGATGAACTGCGTGCCATCGGCTACGCCGGCAGCGCCGAAGTGGGCGGTCGCGAGATTGGCGCGTATTTCGAGGCGCATATCGAGCAGGGCCCGGTGCTGGAGGACGCCGAAAACGTGATCGGCGTGGTGACCGGCTCGCTTGGCCTGCGCTGGTACGACGTGACCGTGACCGGCATGGAGGCCCATGCCGGCCCCACACCGATGCCGCTGCGCCGGGATGCGCTGTATGGCGCGTCATTCATCCTGCAGGAGGTGGTGCGCATTGCGCACGATTTCGCGCCGCACGGGCGCGGCACGGTCGGCGTGCTCGATGTCCATCCGGCCTCGCGCAATGTGATTCCCGGCACGGTGAAGTTCACGGTGGACCTGCGCCACCAGGACGCCGGCAAGCTGGCCGAGATGGACGCCCGCCTGCGCGCGGCCTGCGACGCGCTCGCGCAAGGCAAGACCACCGGCAACCCGCTCGGCGTGCGGATCGAAGACGTGCAGTATTTCCCGCCCACGCCGTTCGCGCCGGAACTGGTGGGCCACGTGCGCCAGCAGGCGGCGGCGCTAGGCTACACACACCAGGACATCGTCACCGGCGCCGGACATGACGCGGTGTACATCGCCACGGTGGCCCCCACCGCCATGATCTTTGTCCCTTGCAAGGACGGCATCAGCCACAACGAAGTGGAAGACGCCAAGCCCGAGCACCTGGAAGCCGGCGCCAATGTGCTGCTGGGCGCGATGGTGGCACAGGCTGGTGGCGTGAGCGGCTGAGCGCCCGAGCACCCGATTGGCGACGGTTCTGGCGCCGCGCCGGGTCAGTCCAAACCAGTGCGCCGCGCAAGCAGGATGCACCGCGGCGCGAAGCGCGGCCAACCATCGTGGTGCGCTAGCCAACCCAACACCACCGTAACGGCGGGGGCTGCCCCGTCGCGTCCGCGCGCACCCGGATGCCGTCGCGGGCCAGATGGCACAGCACTTGCAATTCAAGCGCATCGCCCGTCGCTGCCACCACGACGGTTCACTTCTTCACTTCTTCATTTCCAGAAGCAAGGAATCCCATGTCCTTCCGTTTGCTCCAACACCGCACCGGCGCCATCGCGCTGGCGGCCATGCTGGCCACCGGCCTGGTTGCCGCTTCCCCTGCATCGGCGCAAGCCACGCACGACTGGCCCACCCAACCCGTGCGCATCGTCGTGCCGTTCCAGGCCGGCTCCGCCACCGATCTCATCACGCGCCAGCTCGGCATCGGGCTGGGCCGCGAGTACGGCCAGACCTTCGTCGTGGAAAACCGGCCAGGCGCCGCGGCCATGATCGGCAGCGAGGCAGCCGCGCGCGCGCCTGGAGACGGCTACACCTTGCTGATGTCGGGACCCGCTTCCATGGTGACCAACCGCTTCCTCTACAAGAAGCTCAGCTACGATCCAGACGCCTTCGAGAAGGTCGCGGTGGTGGCCATCACGCCGAACATCCTGCTGGCCAGCCCTGGCCTGCCCTTCAAGACGCTGCCGGAAATGATCGCTTACGCCAAGGCCAATCCAGGCAAGCTGACCTATGCGTCGTTTGGCGCGGGCACCACGTCGCATATGGCAGGCGAGATGCTCAAGGCGCTGGCCGGCATCGATATCGTCCATGTGCCGTACAAAGGCGCGGGCGAAGCGATTCCCGCTTTGCTGTCCGGGCAGGTGTCGATGTACTTCGACACCATCATGACGGGCTTGCCGTATGTGAAGGCGGGCAAGCTGCKCGCGCTGGGTGTTTCCAATGCCAGGCGCTCGCCGATGGCGCCGGATATTCCCACGATTGCCGAGCAGGGCTATCCGGGCTTCGATATTGCGCCCTGGTACGGGATTGTCGCGCCGAAAGGCACGCCGGCCGAGGTGGTGGCCAAGTTGAATGTCTCGATCAACAAACTGCTCAAGGACCAGGGGTTTCGCGAGAAGCTCGCCGCAACCGGCGCGGAACCGCGCGGCGGTTCGGTGGCCGATTTCAACGCCATGGTAGGCGCGGAAATCCCGCGCACGGAGAAGCTGGTGAAGCAGTCGGGGATCAGCCTGCAGTAAGGCCAGTGGGGCAGCCAGCGCAAGGCAAGAAAGCACCCGGCGAACCGGGTGCTTCAATTCGCCGACAAAGCCGGATCTGCGTTGTTGTGCTCTCCTTTCCCACGCGGCGCCTGCGTGCTGGACAACACCACGGGCTTCGCTTCAAAGTGGCTCCTAGCTGATGGCGAGCGGATTTGGCCCGTCCGGCGGCTTCGGCCCGCTACATCATGTGGCGTGAAAAGCGCCCGTGTTCGGCGCCGACCATCAGGTCCGCGAACTGTTCGCTGCTCATGTGCACGAGTTGCTGGTGATCGCCAGCTTCGAAGAACACTTCGGGCTGGGCCAGCAGGGCTTCGTCGAGGTAGGTGTGCATGCCGTAGGCCATGGCTACCGGCGGGATGGCGCCCAGGTCGCAATCCTTGAAGACTTCGCGGATCTCGTCTTCGTGGGCCAGCACCAGCGTGCGGCCGGATTGCGCGCAGATGGCTGCCAGGTTCAGGTGATGGCTGGACGGGATCACGGCGGCTACGTAGCCGATGTCATCCTCCAGCAACAGGGTCTTGGCCAGGCGATCTCCGGGAACGTGCGCTGCCTCCGCAGTGGCCATGCTGCTGAGGGTGTAGGGATGGCGGATGGTGTCGAAACGGCTGTTCCTGCTGTTGAGGCAATTTGCCAGGGTGGTAGCCAAGGCCATGATGCGTCTCCTTCGCTGTACGTTGCGCTCAGGGCCGCGACGGACCCTTGCGCTTCCTACTATAGACGGTGCCCCTGGCGCCGGGGTGCCATGCGTAGCGCGTCATGCCTCGTCGTGCGCATCCATGGGGGGTACCCGGCGCGGTTGTGGCCACAGGGCCTGCAGCTCGGTCTTGAGGAAGTTCAGCAGGTAGCGCGTGGCCATGGTCTGGTAGCGGTTGGGCATGGTCAGCATATAGAGGCGGCTGCCGAACACGCTGATGTGGTAATCCGCCAGCACGGGCAGCAGGGTGCCAGCGTCGAGTTCCGCGCCGATGGCATAGAGCGGGAAGATGCCCAGGCCCAGGTCGCCCAGCACGCCGTCCTTCAGGAAGGCGAAATTCTCCGAGCTCAGCGTGGGTTCCAGCGCCACTTGCTCGCGCACGGCGTCGCTGCCCGTGCCGCGCGTGCCGAAGGCCTTGAGCTTCTGGCCGATGGGCGAGGCGCAGACGATGGCGTGGTCCTTGAGATCGGCCAGGTCGCGCAGGGGCGGCTGCGTGGCCAGGTAGCCGGGAGACCCGCACACCACCCACTCGACCGCGCCGATCTCGGTCGCCACCACCGAGTCCGGCGGCGTGGAGATGATGCGCAGCGCCACCTCCACGTCTTCGGACACCAGGTTGTGGATGCGGTTGTCGAACACCACATCGAGGGTGATGTCGGGGTAACGGTGCTTGAACTTCACCAGCAGCGGCGAGAGCATCGAGTGCCCCAGCCCGGTAGGCACCGACAAGCGCACATGGCCTTGCAGGCTCTTGCCCATGCTGTTGATCAGCGCGTTGGCCGCCGCCACTTCACCGAGGATGTTGCGCCCGTGCTCGTAGAGGCCGGCGCCCACCGGCGTGGGCTCGACGTGCCGGGTGGTCCGGCGCAGCAGCTGCACGCCCAGCGCTTCTTCCAGCGCCTTCAGGTGGTAGCTCACATTGGCGCGGGTCATCTTGAGCTTGCGGGCGGCAGCCGAGAGGTTGCCGGCGTCGACGATGTCCACGAACAGGCGTAAGGCGTTCAGGTCCATTTGGTGGCTTGGTCTTGTCCGGGTGAAAGCGTGCTGGGGTTGACGGGCATGGCGAACAGTTTATCAAGCCGCCGCGCGTCCATTGCGTGAACCAGCAATGCTGGCCGTTCCTGGTGGGCACGCCATCTAAAGACGGACAAGCCAAGACAACGGGTTTGCGTCAAAGGTCAATGCGCAAAGGATCGCACCGAGGCATTCTACTTACGTCCCCGTATGCCCCTGATGTCCTCTTATGCCCCCTTATGTCGAGATGATGATTTTCGTAAGAGCGGCTTTATCCAGTCCGGGGCAAGCGGATTGCCACTACGGTTCAGCGCGTAAAGCGCGATGCCTGCCGCCAGCAAGGCGCGGCGCGTGGGCGCATAGCCCGCGTGCGCGGCGCTCACATCGGTGGCCGCCAACGACCTGGCGCACCACCGGGCCGCCGGCAAGCACATCGAGATCGCTGAAATCCGCCGCCGAAGCGGCGGAACTCGCGCGGTGCTATCGGCGTCTCAGCCATTGCCTCCGGACTGTGCGACATAGCGTTTCCCCCGATATTGGCGTCGCCAGCTCTCTTTGGAATGGCGCGCTTTGCACGGTATCACCGGCCCGGTCCGTCGGGAAAGGAGAAATCCATACGGTCTTTCCGTGCAATGCGGTCCGGCGCCTATTGGAATGACAGTGAACAGTTAACACTTGATTCCGCAAGCGCGAATGCAGCGTATCAAACGCCGTGCCGGAGCCGGTCCGCCGGGGCTTGCATCGCGCTAGCGGATTGCCATTTCCTGTTTTTGAATGATGGATGGGGCTTGAATGCCAGGCATCAAGGTCAGGATCGAGTCTAGGCGTGGATGCATGCGAGCTTGCGCCAAAAAGTGGATATTGCTTAGCTTTCGGCCTATGCGTTTATCTGGTTCGGGGGCAGCTACGGGAAAGCCGGGCGCGCTCTGACAGGCTTTTTTATCACATTGTCTGTACATTTTTCGTGGCAGAACGGGAATTGCGGCTTCCATGCATGCGGGGTGATGTCCTTTCAGGAACCTTTCGGGACGTGGTTCTATTGCGTCATCGCACTGCCGGGTGAATGCGCCGTTAGGGCGCATACCAATGGGGGGATCCAATGGCGTCGATGTGGCATGGCAGAGAAAACCGGCATATAGGGTAATACCTGAACCCGCATTGCGATCCGGAATGCGGACGCTCTGGCGTCCAATCGCACCCGCATTGGGCGTGTCCACGGCGTTTTCAATTCTTGTGCAAATTTGGTMGGTTGTATCAACTTCTTACGCGATTGGATTTTCTTTAATCAAACGTGGTAGGCTATGCCAGCAAATTTTCCCCTATCATTGAATTAACACCGCTCCAGGAGAATCAAAATGGCAACTTACAAGCAGCTGATTGCAGAGAAGGAAGCGCTCGAAGCAAAGCTGGCCGAGATGCGTGCCAGCGAAGTGGCGGGCGTTATTGCGCAGATCCAGGGCCTGATGGCGGAATATGAGCTGACGGCCGACGACATCGCCCCGAAGCGCCGCCGGGGCCGCCCGGCTGCCAGCGCGAATGGCGCCGCGGCCAAGCCCAAGTCCAGCCTGCCCGCGAAGTATCGCGATCCCAAGACTGGCGCCACCTGGACCGGCCGTGGCCGCGCACCGGGTTGGCTGGGTAAGAACCGTGCCCGCTTCCTGATCGCCGAAGCCTGATCGCATTGCTGTCTCATTGACGCAGTGGCGCCGGCCCCGCCGGCGCTAGCTTCCCCTTTGCGGGCACTGCGGTAAGCCATTGGCCGAGCCTTGCGCCAGGCCAATGGCGCCCCTCACCAAATTCCCCCCCCAGCCCCGATATGAAAAAAGCGCTGCTTTCCGCGTTGCTGCTTTGCTCGTCTTTTGCCGCGCAGGCGGATGAGAAATTGTTGTCAAAGCAATACGGGGCCTGCATGGATCGTCCGGATGTCACTACCGCCGGCATGCACGACTGCATCGCGGCGGAGACGGCGCGGCAGGATAAATCGCTGAATGCCGCTTATAAAAGCCTTCAACAGGCATTGTCGCCCGCCAGGAAAGCAAAATTGCTCGACGCCCAGCGCGCTTGGCTGAAGTTCCGGGACGCCAATTGCAGCTTCCAGGCCGATCCCGATGGCGGCACGATCGCCGGTGTCAACGCCTCCGCCTGCTTGATGCAGATGACGGCGGACCGGGCGCGGGAGCTTAGCGATTTCGCCGCCGAAGCGGCAGGGCGCTAGCCGGCAGGAGGCCAGCGGCACCCAGGAATATGCCTTTTTGTGCTCTTATCCAGATTGTCAAAAAGAATTATCCATTCTGTTAAAAACATGTGGGATTGTCAAAACCAGGTGACGGCGTACCATGTCGGGCACATCGTTGCTTGGTTTGACCGGAGATCCCCATGAGCCTGGATGCAGAATCCTTTTCGCTGCTGCGCGCGTCGGTGCAGCGTTTCATCGACGAACGCCTGAAGCCGGCGGAAGACACGCTCGAGGAAACCGACGATGTGCCGGCGGACATCGTTGCCGACATGAAGGAGATGGGCCTGTTCGGGATTTCCATCCCTGAGAACTACGGTGGCATCGGCCTGTCGATGTCGCAGGAATGCGACGTGGTGTACGACCTTGGCCACACAGCCTTTGCCTTCCGCTCGGTCTTCGGCACCAATGTCGGCATCGGCTCGCAGGGCATCCTGATGGACGGCACCGAGGCGCAAAAGCAGGAATACCTGCCGAAGATCGCCAGCGGCGAACTGGTGATCTCGTTCGCGCTGACCGAGCCCAATGCCGGCTCCGATGCGGCTTCGCTGCAGACCAAGGCCGAGCTCGACGGCGATCACTACATCATCAACGGCACCAAGCGCTTCATCACCAACGCACCGCGCGCGGGCGCCTTCACGCTGATGGCGCGCACCGGCGGTGCCGGCGCTTCGGGCATCTCCTCGTTCATCGTGCCGGCCAACACCCCGGGCATTTCGCTTGGCAAGCCGGACAAGAAGATGGGCCAGCGCGGCACCAAGACCTGCGACGTGGTGCTGGAAAACGTGCGCGTGCCGGCGGCCAACATCATCGGCGGCGTGCCCGGCGTTGGCTTCAAGACTGCCATGAAGGTGCTCGACCGCGGTCGCCTGCACATCTCGGCGCTGGCCTGCGGCATGGCGCACCGCCTGATTACCGATGCCGTGGCCTATGCCAAGGAGCGCAAGCAGTTCGGCCAGCCGATCGGCGATTTCCAGCTGATCCAGGCCATGCTGGCCGATAGCCAGGCCGAACTGTACGCCGGCTTGTCGATGGTGCGCGATTGCGCCCAGCGCTACGACGCCAAGACGCCGGGCAAGAGCGATCCGGAAGTCAGCATGCTGGCCTCCTGCACCAAGATGTTCTGCACCGAGATGGTGGGCCGCGTGGCCGACCGCGCCGTGCAGATCCATGGCGGCGCCGGTTATATCGCTGAGTACAAGGCAGAGCGTTTCTATCGCGACGTGCGCCTGCTGCGCCTGTATGAAGGCACCACGCAGATCCAGCAGCTGATCATCGCCAAGCAGCTGCTGCGCGACTGATCGGAGGGCGCGGATGCCTGCCGGCACGGCCGGCGGGCTCCGCGAGAGGGCCCGTGCCGCATTAGTGCCACTTGTGGGCAGCGTGCATCGGCCCGGCCAATGGACGCGCGCAACGCAATGTCCTGTTGTCTCAACGGAGGCTGCCCCGATGGCTATTGCCGCTCTCAAGGTTCCCGTTCGCTACGCCGGTTTTCCGTCCATGCGTGCCCCTTGCCGCCTCGACGCCGCACCCTCGCAAGCGGCGCCCGGCAACGACCACGCGGGCCCGGATAGCACCGCTCCTTGCTACCCGATCATCGAAGCGCTGATGGCCCGCGCCGCGCGGCCCGCCTACACGCCGCTGGACTGCATCCGCCTGGCGCTCGATGCCGCCAGCGCGCTGGGCCGCGACGATCCGGTTTCCTCGGTCCAGCCAACCCGCCTGCAAAGCTTCGATGGCGCGCTGTATCGCACCGGCACGGGCGCCTGGACCATTCTCTATAGCGATAGCCTGGCAGCGCCGGATGTGCGCTTCATGATTGCGTACCTGCTAGGCCGCCAGCTTCTGGGTGGCAGCGAGCTGGACTACGTGGAATGCACCAATGCCGAGCTGATGGCCATGCCGGACGACGAATCGGCCGGCGGGCTCGCCTATGCCCTTGCCAGCCGGCTGCTGATGCCGCTCAATGCCTGCCGCCTGGCCTTGCCCGGCGCGGTGGACCTCGACGTGCTGGACGCGCTGGCCGAGCGCCTCTGCCTGCCGGTGCATCACGTGGCGCGGCGCTGGCTGTCCTATACCTCGCACAAGGCCGTGCTGACGCTCAAGCGCGATGGCGCTGTGTTGGGCATGTGGGCGAGCGAGACGGCGTTCGGGCTGCGGGCCGATGACCTCGGCGGTGGCGCGGGCGTGCGCACGGCGTCGCAAGCACTGTTGCTTGGCGACGGCGTGGGCATCGAGCTGGCCGTGGGCCCCAGGCACGTGGCAAGCCGGGCGGCCGCGCGCCAGCGCGCTGCCTTTCCCATCTGACGCGTTGGCGCGTCAGTGCTCGTGGTGCAGGTACTTGGCCTGCCGCGGCAGCCGGAAGCTGACCAGGAACACGATCACCATCATAGCCGTCACGTACCAGTAGAAGCTGGATTCGTGGCCCAGCGATTTCAGGTCCAGCGCGACATATTCGGCCGAGCCGCCAAAGATCGCATTGGCCACGGCATAGGCCAGCCCCACCCCCAGCGCCCGGATCTCGGTCGGGAACATCTCGGCCTTCACGATGCCGCTGATGGAGGTGTAGAGGCTCACGATGGCCAGCGCCAGGGAGATCAGCACGAAGGCGACAAAGGGGCTCTTCACGCTCCCGAGCGTCGTCAGGATCGGAACCGTGCCCAGCGCGCCGAGCGCGCCGAACAGCAGCATATTGTTGCGCCGCCCGATGCGGTCCGACAGCGCGCCAAAGAACGGCTGCATGCACATGTAGAGGAACAGGCAGCCAGTCATCACGTAGCTGGCTGTCTTGATCGACATGCCGGCCGAGTTGACCAGGTACTTCTGCATATACGTGGTGAAGGTATAAAAGATCAGCGAGCCGCCCGCGGTGTAGCCAAGCACGGTGAAGAAGGCTGCCTTGTGGTTGCGGAACAGCTCCGTCAGCGTGCCGGCCTCCTTGCTCGCCCGGGTGGCGGCGGAGGT
Source organism: Cupriavidus sp. 01L46 (assembly GCF_056399905.1). Classification (NCBI taxonomy): domain Bacteria; kingdom Pseudomonadati; phylum Pseudomonadota; class Betaproteobacteria; order Burkholderiales; family Burkholderiaceae; genus Cupriavidus; species Cupriavidus sp. 01L46. The sequence goes on along the minus strand of NZ_JBFTSF010000028.1, from coordinate 5,667 downwards.
CGTTTCATGCAGGGTGCGGCGCAGGAACAGCGCCACGACCGCCGTGACGGCGCCGATCACGAACGGGATGCGCCAGCCCCACGCTTTGAGCTCAGCCTCGTCGAGGAACTGCTGCAGCACCACCACCACGAGCACTGCCAGCAACTGGCCGCCGATCAGCGTGACATACTGGAACGAGGAGAAAAATCCCCGCTGGCCCTTGAGCGCCACCTCGCTCATATAGGTGGCGGTGGTGCCGTATTCGCCGCCGACGGACAGTCCCTGCAGCAGCCGCGCGACCAGCAGCAGCGCCGGCGCCCAGGCGCCAATGCTGTTGTAGGTAGGCAGGCTGGCGATCAGCAGCGAGCCGCAGCACATCATCGTCACCGAGATCAGCAGCGAATTCTTGCGGCCATGCCGGTCGGCAAGCCGCCCGAACAGCCACCCGCCAATCGGCCGCATCAGGAAGCCCGCGGCAAATACGCCGGCGGTGTTCAGCAATTGCGCAGTGGGATCGGATTTGGGGAAGAAGGACCCCGCGAAGTAAATGGCGCAGAACGCGTAGACGTAAAAGTCGAACCACTCGACGAGATTGCCGGAAGACGCGGCCACGATCGCGTAGATGCGCTTGCGCTTTTCCTCGGCGCTCGGCGGCGCATCGACAAGGGGGGCGGACAGGTCGGTCATGGTTTGTCTCTTCCTTTCGGCATGTCGCCCACGCTAACAGGCCGTGGTGCGAGATCGGCACGCAGGATTCCAGTGTAGTGCGGTTGCGCCGTGATGACGGCACAGGGTGACCTGCCTTGCACTACTTGGGGGGGGCGGAAGGGAATGGCTGGCGAGGAGGTTCGCTGCCCGTACCGGCGGGTGCCGGCCGAAAAACGCGTCTGGCCGCATCGCGCGGCAGGGCTGGCGCCGTGGGTCGCGGCAGCGGCGAGGCGATTGGCCAGGTCCGCTGCGTTTGACGTGAATAACGCCTATTACTGTGTCTTGCTGGGTATTGCCACGTTTTGTCTGCGTTACTGCGCTTCTTGCGGCCAGACTCCGTCCACATCCCTTAACAGATGGCCTGCCAGGATGTAGTCGCCCAGTCGGGTCGCCTTGGCTTCGAGATCGAGCAGTTCATGGTCGGCAAGCGTGCCGAGATCAAACTGGCAATACAGATTGCGCTGCCTGAAGGTGGTCTTGGTCTTAGCCAGCCCTTCGATCAGGGCTTCGCGCGAATGGACAGCAATGCTCTCCTGTCCGCGGTATTGCACTTTGATGCCGCGTTTCTCTCCGAGCCGGCCGAGTTCGACGGCGTCCTGCCATCCGGTTTCATAGTCCAGCTCAAGCGCCAGCACATCTTTCGATGCGAGAAGCCGAAGCGCTTCTGCTTTGCTGCTAGCTCGCACTATTGACATCCACACCTCTTATATCGTCTTATACTGTACGAATATACAGTCAACGCGTCATTGCGGCAAGGGGTTGCCCCCAAGCCGATGGGACTACTGCGCCAGCGGCGTCTTGCACCGCCCTGCGCCGCCACTATTTTCCTCCAGTATTGCCCTTTAGGGGACGGCCACGGCATCGTTTGCCTGCCTGCCCGCCTTTATCGTCGCCTTTATCGTTGTTATCGTCGCCCCGRCATCTTGCGCTGCCGTGACAGAAAAATCTCCCGCATACACATGCACCACCCGCGCCGGATCCAGGTGCTTGCGGATGGCCGCGTTGACCTGTTCGACGGACGCCGTGGCGATACCTTGCTCGTATTCCGTGACAAAGCGCATCGTGCGTCCCAGAAATAGCTGGCTGGCAAGCGTGCCGGCCAACGTGGAATCGCTGGTGCGGGCCAGCGTGCCTTGCTGCAGCAGCCCACTCCTGGCTTGTGCCAGCTCCTCCGGCGTGATGCCGGCGGCTGCCAGCCGCGACAGTTCTTCTTCCACGCCACGCTTTAGCTTGCCCAGGTTCTGCGGCGCATAAAGCGCTTGCATGCCGAAGCGCCCGTTGGTGTCGAGCGCGCCCACCTGAACGAAACTGCCGACACTGTAACTGATGCCGTCGTGTTGGCGCAGGCGATCCGCCAGCCGGCTCTTGAGCGCGCTTCCGCCGAACACGCGATTGGCGATCACCAGGGCCGGATATTCCGGTGCGTCGCTGGTCAGCGCGACCGGCAGCGCGGCCAGGTAGATGGCATTGGCCTTGTCCGGTGTCTGGCGGGCCAGGCGGGCCGGTGCCAGCGGCACAAAGGGGCGTTCGATGCGGGCATAGGGCACCTGGGCTTGCCAGTCGCCGAACAGCGTGGCCAGTTGCGCCTGCACCGCCTGGCGGTCGAAGTCGCCGACCAGCGCGGCCTGGCCGTGGCTCGCGCCGTAGAAGCGTGTGTGGAAGGCGCGCAGGTCGGCCAGTTGCACTTGCCGCAGCGCCGCGATGTCCTCCTGCGGGGTGCCGACATAGCGCGGATCCCCCGATGGGTAGGGATTGCCGTAACGGCCGAGCACATTCGACGCGATCGCCTCGGGCTGGCCCAGGCCGCTCTCGATGCCGGCGATGGCGTTGGCGCGCAGCGTCTCGAACTCTGCGGCGGGCAGGCTGGGCTCGCGCAGGATGTCGCGCAGCAGCGCGAGCGTGTCGGCCAGCGTTTCGCGGCGCGCTTCAAAGCGCACAGTGACCGCCTCGGCATCGCCCTGGACCGACACCACGGCCTTGAGCGCGGACAGGCGGTCGGCGATTTGCTGCCGCTCAAGGCGGACGGTGCCGCGCATCAGCATGGCGGCGGTGAGGCTGCCCACGGCGTCCTGGCCTTGCAGGCTGGTGACGTCGCCCATGCGCAGGATCAGCGTGCCGTTGACGGTCTGCCCGCGGCTGGGCTTGGGCAGCAGGGCGAACTGCATGCCGTTGGCCAGCATGCCGCGCAGCGTGTGCGCCTCGATATTGTCCGGGCTGGGATCAAAGGCTGCCACCGCGGCCTTGGGCGGCTTGCCCTGGTAGGCCGCCACCAGCGCGGCGACGTCCGGCGCCGCGGGCATGGTGGCCCGGGCCAGCGTCTCGGCCGGCGTGTCGCCGGGCATGTCGATGGGAATGAAGCGGCCGAGCGTGCGGTTGCTGGCGCGCAGGTAGTTCTGCGCGACCCGTTGCAGGTCCGCCAGCGTGACGCGCTCGGCCTGCTGGCGTGCCACCAGCAGCAGGCGCCAGTCACCCTTGGCGATGGCCTCGGACAAGGCGATGGCGTAGCCGGAAGGATTCTCCAGCAGGCGCTCGTAGCTGTTGAGCAGGCGCGTGCGGGCGCGGTCCAGTTCCACCTGCGTCACTGGCCGGGCGGCAAAGCCCTCCACCTGCGCCACCAGCACCTGGCGCGCGGCTTCGAGATCCTGCGTCTTGCTCAGCCCGGCGGCGAACAGCACCGAGCCGGGATCCTTCATGCCCGATACCGAGCCAGACTGCCAACTGGCTTTGCCGCTCTCGACCAGCGCCTTGTACAGGCGGCCGCCCGAGCCATCGGTCAGGATATCGGCGAGCAGCTGCAGGGCCACCGTATCCGGATGCGCGCCCGGCGTGATGTGATACTGCACCGCGACCAGTTGCGAGTCGCCGACACGGCGCAGCGTGACCTCGCGCGCGCCCTCCTGCGGCGGCTCCACGGTGTACTGGACCGGCAGCGCACGCGTGGGCCGGGGGATCGCACCGAAGTATTTGCCGATGCGAGCGAGCGTGGCGGCCGCGTCGAACTTGCCCGCCACCACCAGCACCGCGTTATCGGGCTGGTAATAGCGGCGGTAGAAGTCCTGCAGGTTGCCGATGGCGACGTGCTCCACATCGCTGCGCGCGCCGATCGGCGCCTTGCCGTAGTTGTGCCAGCGGTAGGCGGCCGAGCGCATCTGCTGCATCAGCATGCCACCGGGATTGTTCTCGGCGCGCTCCATCTCGTTGCGCACCACCGTCATCTCGCTGTCGAGCGCCTCACGGGCGATAAAGCTGTTGACCATGCGGTCCGCTTCCATCTTCAACGCCCAGTCGAGATTTTCCTCGCTGGCCGTGAAGCTCTCGTAGTAGTTGGTGCGGTCGAAAGCGGTGGTGCCGTTGAACTGCATGCCGCGGCGCGTGAGCTCCTGCGCAATGGTGTTGCCCGGCAGTGCCGGCGTGCCCTTGAACAGCAGATGCTCGAGCAAGTGCGCCATGCCGGTCTCGCCATAGTTCTCATGGCGGCTGCCGACCAGGTAGGTCATGTTGACGGTGGTGACGGGCTGCGCAGCATCGGGCGCAAGCAGCACGCGCAGGCCGTTGGGCAGCCGGTACTCGGTAATGCCCTCCACACTGACGACTTCCGCCGGCGCCGCGCCGGGCAGCCTCGCGGCGGCGGGCGCCGGCGCCTGGGCCACGCCGGGCGCGGCGCTTGCGGATACGCTGAAAGCCAGGGCTAGCAGGAAGGAAAGGCGCTTGATGATGAGACGCATGCGAAATTCGAAGTCTGGATTAGCTCCCTTGTCGCGGAGATCTGAGCGATTCTGCGGGGCGCGGCAAGGCAGCGGTAAGGCTGGCCCGGTAGCCGATTCTAGCTGTTGCCGGGCCCGTAGCGGCATGTTGCTGCGCTTTTCAACCGGTGCACAGTGAATTTGGGAATTTTCCGCACCCTTCAAGCTGTGGCAGCCCACTTGCATCATCCATCGCCACTCTCGCCCTCCGGCTCATCCATCGCGGCGGCCAGTTCGCTCAACACCAGCGTCTCGTGCGCAAGCACGGCCACCAGCGAAAGCAGATGGGCCTGGGTCTCTTCACCAAGGTTGCAGAAGGTGCCGCCCGCCGCGTTCTCGAYGGCAACCGACAACAACGCATTGAGCTGCGCGGTGTTTTCGGCAGCRAGGCTTAGYGGGCTTTCGGATGGAGCATGCGCGGTCAGGAAGGTATCGCGGCCTGTGCGTTGSGCGGTGATGTTGTAGCGCGGGTAGTTATACATCGAGCATCCTCCATTGGGGTGCGCGCACGCGCTGGCAGATGATGGGGAGCTTGGGGGATGCGATTTGCCCGGAATGGGCGAATGAAGACTGGGGCATGGAGGTGCCTCCTCTGTCGGCGTACTTTGACACCGCTCCACGCTGCTAATCGGGGTGGGCGGGCGCAAGGCGGGGTTAGCAGACCGGGACAGAGAACCGGCGAGCCCGAAGGCTCCCCCGCCTAGGCCCGCCCATAAGGACGTGCAGAGGCACGACGGACGCAAAAACGCCGCCTGGTGGCGGCTGTCCGCCTCTGTCATCCGGGCTGCTAAACCCGGCCGCTGTGGTTGCAGCGACGAGCGAAGTATAGCGTCGCGCAATGCAGCCTAACCCAGCCGCAACAAAAAGTCACATCCACTACACCATTCAAGAAATATCCATCGCAGATTGAGATTTGTCTCATTGATTCCGATGAGGAATTACGCGCAAATGGGGGGCGAATTTGCGCACAAGACCAACTCGACGGTAACAATTTTTATAGCCGGTTCTAGCCGAAATTCGTACTTGTCCGATTGGCGCTGTTCAGGTTAAGCGTGGATAGCTGCTAGACTTTGGTCGTTGATATGACGAGAGCAGTCGATGAACGCCCGCCAGTTCAAGAGATTCCTGGAGTCGGTGACCAAGCTCACCGCCGGCCAGTTGGAGCAGGTACGAAGCGCGCTCTGGAGTCGGTGACCAAGCTCACCGCCGGCCAGTTGGAGCAGGTACGAAGCGCGCT